>JADJOH010000007.1:1197500-1455955 GCA_016713925.1 Bacteroidota bacterium | reverse complement strand
TTTGGCCGCTGTAATTGGGTTGGTATAAGGCTTACTTGTTTCTGTATTAGGTATGCCTATCGGAACAAATTTGAAGGCATCAAATTTTTCAGGCAGGTCGAATTTTACTTTTAGTAAATCATTTAGAAATGCTGCCGGTATAGTTTTCTTGCCAGTAGTATTCAGGTATTGTAAAAAATGGACTAATGGTTTATTCTTAGGCTGCTCTTTGTCCGACACTTCACCATCTGTTGCAAAAGCCATATCCCAATCACGGGCAAAGGTTAGATTGCGACTTGTAACCAATACCCTATACTTAGGGCTAAACCTTTGCCTTCATACCTGATTACCCAAACTTTTGGATGAAATGAACTTGCATGGTGAGGCATGGTTACGGGCTGAATGCCCTTTTCCCAGTAGGCCATCAGGTGATGGTATTTCTGCGGTACTTTCAACTGTCCGTTTTGATAGTACACTTTTATTTTATCTGCTGCCTTAGTAATGGCATCCAGCATATCGTATCTCAATTCATCCGCATTACTATCTAATTTTTGAGCATAAAACAAAGCCACAGGTAATATCATCAGAGCTTCGAGGTCTAAGGAATAAGATGTGCCAATAGCATAGGCCAATTCATACCCATCAGGTGGTATGAGTTGATCGCCATAATCTATTCTATTGTGTTTCGGGTGCAGCATCTTAGTTATCTATTCCTGTTCTAATGTCTTTTAAAATGGTTCGTGCCTGAAAGAAGCGATAATCAAAATAGGTTAGCCCAATCCAGCTGTTTTCTTTTACATCATCTGTTTTTTTCCAACGCAAACGGGCTTTGCCACCTTTTACCATCGCTTCTTGTTGTTCTATCAGGGTATCTCTTTTCTTTACATCCTTACATCCGTTTTGTGTTTGTTTCCACCAGTCTTTTACAAACTGGACTGTTGTTGACTTTGTAGTGGTGGCGTAACTGAATAGTATATCGGGATTGAAGTTGGAATAGTCGAGCATATTATCCTCAATGCCGTCTATCCACTCCTGGAAATCATCGTCAAAGTGATCGCTGTTAAAAACCTTGTGGTGCAATTGGCAGTTGTATGCCAAATGTGCTCCATACATTAATTCAGAAAAATCGTGGGCTAAAATGAGCATTGCTTTCAGCTTATCTGAAAGTGGAAGTGACAGCGACGCTTTCGCAAACTGCATAAAGTTTTCAGCTTGAATAAATATTTTCCAGAGCTTGTCTTGTTGCAAGAGTTCGGCAATCAATTTGCCTTTGGCAATGGATAGTATGCGGTCCTGAAAAAATTCAGCCTCCTCTTTATCCAAATCAAGTGTTAGATTTTCATTCCAGTTTAGTTTAGGTGATACCCTTATCTTAAATACACATTCTCATGCTCAGCATCGGCATCATCGCCTGTAGTATCATCCCCTTGCTGCACTGAGGAAAGTAATGTTTCCATTGAAGGATTGACAGACTGTCTTAAAAAACTATCTGCTGCCAACCCGTTCGTATTAATGAATTGATAGGTGTACAAGCCATTCCAATAAATGGCAGATGGCCGCCTTACGATTTTGTTTGGCTTATGTTTACTGATACCTATAACACCATTGCCCTCCTGATACTCATATTTCTCAGCCAATGCCCACATAATTTCGTACTCTCTATCTTCCAGAAATTTAGATGGTGTTTTGCCTCTGCGTTGTGCTGACTTGGTGGCTTGATATTCGTATAAAATATAGGGTATGATAAAAAAGTATTTAGCCCGGGTTTGGATGGTAGAGATACCCGGAAATAACTGATTGGCCAAGGCATCACGGATAGTACCCATACCCAACTCATCTACCATGCCTTCCGGACGCAGTAGGTCTAAAACCGAGCCTACCCGGTTTCTGTCGTTGGTTGAAAAGTCTATCCAGCCTATTATTGCCATACTGATTAATCTTGTTCTTTTTTTTAAAAATATTATTTGATTTCACCTCCAACTTCCCACTAATCAATCTTGGTAATGGTATCAGCCCGTATCTGATTTGGCGGAGTTGAATATTTTCATTTTTTAAACCAATCTTTTACTCCTATTAATTTAATACCCTCTGTATGCAGCCTTTGATAATCACTATCTTTAACAGCTTCATTATTGATGAGCATATATTTCAATTGAATTTGATGTTCTTTCTTAATTGCTCGCCATTTACTTAGCGTTTGGTTCAATTTGTCTTTATAAAAGGAGGGTGCTACATTAAATGCTTCCCCTTCATAAGAATTTTTACTTGTTATTATTGAAAAATCACCTTTTTGCTTTTCATGCTTAGTTCCTAACCGCAGCGTAAATGTTGCTTTTGAAGATATTTTGTCCAGCATAATTAATTGACGCAATCCTTTAATTATTACCAGATCTGACGCAATACGGTTAGCAGCTTCAAAAGGCGTTATGTTTTCATAAGGCCCAATTTTGAAAGGTTGAGTCTCGTCTTTTCTTTTTAAATATTGAATCATTTCAATACAATCACCTGTTTTAGGTGGTGGTTGAAATTTGTTTTTTAACAAGCTATAATATTCCTGTTGTAAAAGTTGTAATTCGGTATAACTTATATTTTCGGTTTTTGATTGAAGTAAACAAATCACTTTAGCCATTTTCACCTCCTTTTCCCTTCACCTCCAACTTCCCCCTTATTAATATCTGCAATAGCCGATCTATTTTTTGGCTGCATTTGAAGGTTATCCTATGGTTGACTGAGAATATTGTTGCCATTAGCTTATTAATTTTGAATAATAAATTTCCTTATTTGGAATAGAATTGCCGCTATGAAACGGCACTTCATAAATTACCGTTGATTTATATTCGCCTACAATCCCAAATTCATTTTCTCTATCCTGACAATTTCTGACTATGGTTCCGTGTTTCTCAAATTCCTCTGCCACGATAAAATGCATCAAACAAACTCTATTAACAGAATTGTTTTTAATAATTGATAATATTCTTTCTACCTGATTGATATCTGTTATTACTTGATTACTTTTGGTAGCAACAACTTCGCGGTTTAAATCGGTAACACCAAATATCCAGTTTTCATAGTTGATTTCGGTACTTCCAAATACTTTAATATCTCCCTCCATTGGATTTGAAATGGTTTGAGTAATAAGACCAGCTCTGTATAGCAAATTCCAAAAGCTTAAATTGTAACTGAACCAATGTGCATTTGCATTTGATACCTCTGGTGCATTTAAAGCAACAAACAACAAATCCATTTTAGGATGAATATATTCTTTGAGGTTAACTTTTGACATCTTGAATTAAATTTTGTTTTAGTTCCTTCACCTCCAACTTTCCACTAATCAATCTTGGCAATAACTATCTCTAATTTGGCGGAGCTGGGTGTTTTGTAGATTTAAAATCTCAACTTGTTGGAACATTGGCTCAACCATTTTTTAAACTTCTTTTGAAGTACTTCATCTGCAACCCACATTTTTAATTTGTGTAAATGATTTTGATTTAGTGTCGGCACACCTGCACCTGTATTGAACGATTCAAAATCTATAAGTTTCAATGTATAGTAAAGATATAAAGGTTCATTGCTCTTGAAATCTTTTACATAAAGTGAAGTATTCAATGGCCAGCCATCTTGATTAACAAAAAGAACTGTTCCCAAACTACCTGAACGGCCAGTCGTTATTATAGGGCCTTTTACTTTATATTGATTGTGATATCCTTTTATACTGGTAGAAGCAATAACTGGATAGCTTCCTTCTTTAATTTTCTCCTCAGGTAAATCAAATCCTCGATTAAGTTTTATAAAATCTTTGAAATACTTGACTTCTCCAATACCCTCCGGCACCCCCTTCACAAACTTCGCCTTCTTATACCCCGGAAACCGCATCCTTACAAACCATTCTTTGTACAACTCACGGGCTGTTTCTTTCAGCAGTTTGATGCGTTGGTTGTTTACTTCTATTAAATCATCATAGGCAGAGAGGATGGAGGCGATGAGTTGTTGGGTTATAAGTTCAGGAATTTCGATTTTTAAATTTTTAATTAAATCCTGATTAATATTCTGTTGTGCCGCACCAAATGAAACAGAATCAAAATATGATGGGATTGATGTTAAATAATAGTATAGAAATTTTGGGTCAAGTATTTTCTTATTTGTAATAATTCCACAAATGGCTTGATTTATAGTTGCCTCAATACCTAAGTAGCCAACCTGTCCTATATTCACACCGTACATTGCCAACAATACGGTATCAATAGGGTACAATTTTGTGGATGAATTTTTTAAACCTTGCAAAGTAATTTTCTCTTCGGTTTTTAAGATAATGTTACTCTTGAGCTCCTTGGATTTAACCCATGGAATAGTACCATTCTCAAAGTATTCATTTGTATCCCTACTTGGAGTGCCTCCACTGGATATTTTAATGCAATAATCTTTTAACTTCGGTATTTCTCGTTTCATTGTTGAAAAAGTGAATAATAGTTATGAATTATTGTACTATCTAATTCCGTGGCTTTGATACTTAGTTCTTTTAGTTTTTGATGCCTGTCCTTCATCTCCGCCAAAAACTCCTCCTCTGTCAATCCATCTTCTTCAATCACTACACCCACATAGCGGCCTGGGTTCATGCTCCAGTCCTGTTCTTCTATTTCAGCAAAAGTAGCGGCCTTGCATAAGCCGGTTACATCTTCGTACACGCCATTAGGGAAGCGTTCGTTCAGCCATTGTATTGGTGCTTCAAAATAAAGTTGCTTATCGTGTAAAGCCTTGTATTGCTTTTCGGCTTCCTCCACCAGTTTTCCCCAACGCTTAACGTCTCTCTCTTCAGCTTTGCTATCCGTTGTGTTTTCTGGCTTTTCTTTTTGAGTAGGTCCACTACTTTTAGCTGAGCTGAGGCTTGGTTGGCATAATCATCAGCTTGGGCTTTATACTTATTGAATAAAAAAGTGAGGCGGTCGGTTTCGCCACGAAACAAACGGAAAATGGTGGCAATGTTTTGTATATGCTCTTCCGTAAATTCACGCAAGGCACGGGTAACCTGCCTGAAAATATTGCGGGCATCAACAAACAATATTTTATGCTCAATACCTGCATTGCTCTTGTCAAAAAACCAAAGTGTAGCAGGCAGTGTAACGGTGTAAAACATATTCTTGGGTAGCGTAAGCATCCCATCTATCACACCGCTTTTAACCAGGTTCTTTCTAATATCGGCTTCGCTGTTCCGGGCATCACTGGCACTGTTGGCCATTACCAAAGCCGCCCTGCCTGTCGGTTTTAATGAAGTAGCAAATAGATTAATCCAGAGGTAATTGGCGTTGGGTACAGTATTGACATCTTTAACCTTGCCCTTTTTGGCGGCACTTTTGGTTTTGTTTTGCGGTATGCCATATTCATTAAAACGGGTTTGGCCCTTTACCCGGTCGAGGTTTACATCATCTATATTAAAGGGGGGATTGGCCATCACATAATCAAACTTTTGATAACTATTATAGGGGTCTTCATAATAGCTATTGGCAGGTTTTATTTCGCCACGCAAACCATTTACGGCAATGTTCATCCGGGCCAATTTCACCGTTTCCGGTGTTCGTTCTGCACCATAAACCATCAAGTCTTTGGTGTCGGTATCATGCAGTTCTTCTCTTCTTCTATCCACGAAATAGGAGCTTTGCACAAACATGCCTGCACTACCACAAGCCGGATCGAAGATGGTTCCTTTATAAGGTTCTATTACTTCTACCATCAGCTTTACTACCGAAGTTGGCGTAAAGAACTCTCCGCCACCTTGTCCTTCTGCCAGTGCAAACTCACTCAGGAAATATTCATACACTTTACCAAAAACATCACCAGTTGCATCTTCGGGAATGTTCGCAAATATTTTCAATAACGATTTGGGTAAGGTTCTGTCATCTGGTGAATACAATTTAAAGTACTCGTCTTTGGGTAGGCTGTCGAGTAGTTCGGGCTTATACTTCTCGATTTCTTCCATCGCATGTTTGATGGCCTTGGCAATGTCTTCTTCTTCTGGCAAAGCAAGTAAGTAATCGTATTGAGCTTCCTTAGGCAAATAAAATCCGCATTTAGCTATTGCAATTTCTGCTTCGCTTTGCTGCATACGGCTGCCTTTCTGGGCTTTTAATTCCGCCTCGATTTCCGGCTTGATACGGTTGTAACGGATAGATGCAAACCGCAGGAATATTAAACCCAAAATAGGCGTTGCATATTCACTGGCCTTCAATCCACTATCCACACGTAGCTTGTCTGCTGCCTGCCAGAGGGTGTTTTCTAATTCTTAAAGTTGGTCTGCTGTCATATATCTACTTTAGTCTTATTTCATGAATTAATATTTTTGTTCCTGCACTGTCCAGTTTGGTAAAGACTTCAATAAATTGTTTCTCCTTTAACCTAAACTCAACCACTTTTGCAGGAATAATACTTAATGCACTCCCTCCGCCTGAAGGTTGAAATGTACCATATCCATTCGGAGCTATTCTGGTTATTTCTCCGGCCATCCAATCGCCTGATGCAGTAATGGTATTCAGGGCTACCCAATGCGATTTGTTTTTAAGTATATCTGGATTTTCATCTGAGTATTTTTTAAACCAAATTAAAATATCCATCAATTGAAATGCAATACCATAAAGTAAGTAAGGCGTATTAACAGTTTTACGATATTCAACTAGGTTAATATTGGTTTTTATTTCAGGATCAACAGTGTGTGAAGCTGCGCCTGTAATAAATAAAACGGATTTAACAGCATCAATGATAATTTTATTGAAGTGAGGAATAGCACATTTAACTTCTAAAAACTTTGTTGGCTCGCCAGCCATAAACAGACTTGATTCTGTAAGGTTTACTTTACCCTTACCATCAATACAATTGTCATGTAGTAATCCAATTTTATTTGCGCATCTAAACATTGCTTCAAGCATAATTCGGATTTGAGTAAAATACAACTCATCATCAAATTGTTGCTCCGGTTTTTGTATGCTTGAAATTATTTGCAATAATGTTTTTTGATATTTAACTCCAATGTACTTTTCATCGCAAACTTCAAATACTTTATAATAGCTGTTAAGAATTTTGGTTTCATCTTCTTGGTCGGCAGCATCTTTTAAATTGGTCCATAAGGAAATTAAATCTTCCTCATTCAATTTATCATAAACTCTTTTATTGAAGCCATCAGCAAATCTATTTGTCTCTTTAGTAAAACTAATTTGACCGGATAGAATAAACCAGGGTAGGTTTTTAGTCAAAAAAGTACCCGCATCAAATAGCGCTTTGTCATTAAGCACATCGCCAGACTGACCTGGTTTCTGATAAAACTTTCCGTCAACAATGGCTGCACGATATTTCTTTGGATTGTTTTTAAGCTCTTCAATACCATCATATGCGTTAGTGAAACCTACTAACTCAATGTCGTTTAGAAAAGCTTTTTCTCTAATAATATTAAGTGCATCATGTTCATCCTCAAACCAAATCACCTTGTATTTAGCCATTTTCTTCGGTTTCAATTATTGGAAAATTAATTTCAAAACTGGTGACAAGTTCAGTATCAGGCAGCCCTTCAGGACCCGTTTCATCTATTATTTCAAAATCGCCACCCAATTTTTTGATTATTTCATTAATGTAATAACCGCCATATCCATCGCCTGAATTAGTGCCAAACTTAGAACCTTTACGAATGAAATCATTTGCGGTAAAATCTTCGGGGAAAGGATTGCCAGTATTAGAAAATAAAATGGTAATCTCATCCTGATCTTCATTATCAGTGTTTTTCATTAGAAATATTTCTATTCGATTATTGCTTTCAGAAGAGAATGCATGTTTGACCGCATTGTCAATAAGATTATCAAAAAGATCACGAACTAAATCATCATTGGCCGAAATGAATGTTTTTATCCTTTCGCCATTCTGATCAATAAAAACTTCCTTATCATACGTAAATTCAACTTTAAAATTCAAGTCGCGTCTATCATTATACTCAGCTGTATATTTAACAAAAAAGTCAGTTATTTCCATTGGCCTTAGTTTTTTTGCATCAATACCCGAATCAACTTTCAAATGACTTGATACAGCGGATACAATCTTTGAAGCATCTCGTTCAATAATTTCAAGGTACTCACCTAATGTGACCAAATGCTTATCGCTAATTTTTAATTCAAGTAAATCAGGATGAGCAGGAATCACTTTAGTGAGGAGTATCTTTTTGATGTTGGATATAGAATCCTTTAAGTTGGAAGAAGGACCGGCTAATGTATGGCGCAAATACGTGTTTTGTTCAATTATCTCTGTTTCTAATCCATGAATCGTGTTAAACAAGTTTAGCTCTTTCTTTTTTCCTCCGATAAAGCAACTAACCTTTGTTTAACAATTGTTCTTTGTTTATCGAGGCTTTGATCATCGAGCGATGGTAATGAAATAACAATTGAAAGCAAATCTTCCCTGCGGATCATTGGTATAATATCACCGGTTCTCAATGAATCAAGTTGCTCAGAAACATAACGAGAATTAAGCTCATTAATTAAAAAAAATACATCACATTTAGTTTGATCAACCTTAAAAGCAAGTATATCCGCGCTTATATAAATAGAGGTGTCTGTATATTCAAAAAAAGTGGGCTTTAATGATTTCCAGCGACTTGCCAGTAACAAACAAGACTCAGTTATTTTCTGTGCATGACGAGGAATCTCCACATCGTCCAAAATACCTGTTGAAATCTGATAATCTATAGCATTATCTTTTAAATCCCGAATACGTATAAATTTTCCCTTTTGACCTTCAGCGGCTCTTTGAGAGCGCATCAAGGTGCCTAATTCGCCTAAAGTCACTCCATCGTATTTTTTAGAAAATACCTAGGGACATCCAAATTATATTCAAAGGAACTTATCGTGCTATTTGAGATAATTCTTAAACTTTCAGATTCTAATGAGCTTTTAACAATATTGCTTAGTAGTTTATCATTTAAGTGCCTTTCTCTAGCCGAAGTAATTTCGACACATTGCTTTGCATCAATAAAACGCACAACGCCTTTTTCCTTTTTGTTCTTATTGAGAACAATTACTGCTAAAGAAACACCGGTATGAATCAACAAGCCACTCGGAAAGGAAATTACTTTTTCCAATAGATCATTATCGACCAGAAATTGACGAAGAATTTTGTCCGTACCTGCACTGAATAAAAATCGCTGAGGCAATACAGCAATCAATTTTCCATCATGCTTTAAATCAGCTAGTCCGTTTTCGATAAGAAATTGTTCGAAATTTCTTATACTTCCAAATTGACCATTAATTGGTGAAGAAATTCTGACGCCAAATGGCGGATTTGAAATTATTAAATCAAATTTATCTTTTGTAGATGTATATAATAGAATGTCTTCCGGCTTGCTTGATTCAACCTTCTTTGTTGGATTCCAATCATGAATGGAATCACTAAAAAACAATTTGGAATTACGTTCTCTGTCATGAGCTATAATTCTCATTTTGCCAATTGCCCATAAGCTAAAATTACTTTCCTGACCAATATAGAACTTATCATTATCCAAACAAGTACCAAAAGATGCTGCACCGGAAAAGGGATTGTACACTTTTGCATTAGGAGGTAATTCTGCTAAACCGCAAACAAATCTACTTAGTTCCAAAGGCAACATAAATTCACCAGCAAAACGCCCTTGCCACTTTGACAGCATAAATAATAAGTCATCAAAGATTTCACCGAAGTGATTTTCTAAAACATTCTGATCTATTGAAGTAATAAATTTAAATAGTTCATGAAGCAATCCAGGGTTTAAATGTTTTAAGGTATTAGGATACAAACGGTAAATATCTTTTAGAAACTCACCAGTTTCACCGTTTAAATTTTGCAGTTTAGATTCAAATTGTTGTTTCAAATCATATTCATCAGAAAATATGAAATCCTTAAAAATACCATTTCTATTTAGCAATAAAAGATATAGAATAAAGGAATAATCTTTAACATCAATAAAACCTCTAAATAGGTTCATTGCCTTCCAAAAGTTGTTTTTCAATTCTGCTAATGGATTATTATCTTCTGGCTTAATTTCTTTCATCATAAAAAATAAGTATTTAATTTGACGAAGCAAAGATGAATGGTATGTGTGCAGTGGATGTGCATAGGTTATAAATAGTTGTTTAATAAGGCATTTGCCTTGTTCATAATACCGACCCGCACTTCTTCCGGTTGCAGTACTTTTATCCCTTCACCGAAAGAAAAAATTGTTGTTATTAATTCATAATTAATGTGTACTTCGAGTTCAATAATGACATTGCTTTGTTTTTTAGAAATGATTCGTTGAGATCCATGGATAGGTTTACTTTCAATATAGGGCCAGAGGGATTTTGCAATTTCCAGTTGGATTATTATTGGTTTATACGATTCTGAAACTGTTACACCAACTACATCATCGAAATACTCCTCAAAGTTTATAGCATCATTTTCTTGGTATTTCTTGCCGATGGCTTTTAAGCTAACTATACGGTCTAAGGCTAAATTGCTAATAGCATTAAAGGCTTCATTGTAGCCAAAAAGGAACCACCTGCTGTTGTATTGTTTTAAAAAATAAGGATGGAAAATTACTTGTGATGACTTAATTTGTTTAAATCCTTGATATTCAATTTTGAGCACCCTTTTGTAGTGGATTGAATTAAATATTTCTGTAAAGTGGTTTAAGCCTTTTAAGTATGGATTATGTTCAAATCCTACTATGACGCTAGTGCTATCCTTTAGGTTAAATGCGGATTCAATTCTAATAAGCATTTCTTCCATCCACTCAAATTGAGGCATGCCTTTGAATCTTGTGAGAATTGATAAAGTCTCCTTTAACTGCTTAGCTTCTGATTCATTTACAACTTGGTTTTTTATCGAATAATTCCTTTCGGAATAACGATAATATACTTGTTTGCCATCTTTAAAACGCTCAAGAGGCACAGACCAGCCTTGCTCACTTTCCATGAATTTTATATCCTCAAATATTTGCCTTCTTTTTACCCCTTCAGAAGCCCCGGTATAAGCATACAAGGCATCATTACATACAGCTATAAGGTCATCAATAAAATACCTTTTCCCAGGGTTACTGAAACACTGGTCCAAAGCATGGTATCTAATCAAAGCATGTTTATTTGTTGCCACAAATATTAATTTTACTTATTTTCAGGTTTCACTTGAGAGGAAATATTCAAACGATATGGATCAATATTTCTATCTCATTCAGCTAATATTGGTAGCATTCCATTAAGAAACAAATATATTGTGAAATACTCTTATTAACTTAACTAGCTTAATTTACAAATTAAATTATATATAATTGATATACAGTTACATATATTAATTTTTTACTTAAATCAATAATATTAAAGACCACCAGAATAAGTATTTTTTTGTGTTCTAGGATAGGCCCTGCCGGCGGCGCCTCATTCAAAAATGACAGGTTTTGAAAACTTTAAACCTATCATTTTCTCATGAGGATAATAAAAGTTCTTCTTTAATTTTTTTAGTAAATTAAGTTAGTTAAGGTATTATGATATATTCACCTTTTTGAGTTTTTTTATTTTACCACTTCCTTCTAAGGTTTTTATATGTTTATAGAATGTGGGGCTGCTAATTTTACCACTGTTAACTAAATCATCTTTAAGTTCCTGGGTAGCTACGGTTTTTTTTCCGTTTTCAGTTAATTGCTCTATCAGTTTGAAGACTTTTTGTAAATTGATGTCGTTATATCTATTATCCGATTGTTTTAATAATGAATCTTCTGAGATTCTAACCCCAATTTCAATGATACAGTTTTCGTTAATTTTAAATGTACCGACCGTCTCTGCGTCCTCTGACTTATATCTGAAGGAAACTTCTTTTAAGTATCGTATACCATCTTGTGTTCTATTTATTCCAAACGTAAAATCTGCTTCTTGGGCGAGCAACCTGCTTCCTGCTAAACTATCTAATGTAATTGGTTTTCCATTTAATTTAGGGGTATGATGGATAACTAATAAAGTTATTTTAAGCTCATGAGTTAGAGTTCTTAGTTTTATCGCTATTTCTTTTGCAACATCGCTTTCTTCAATTTTTCCTTTATGCAATCTACCCAGACTATCAATAACCACAAAGGTTGCTCCGCTTTCTGCTATAGATTTTTTGAGGATTTCCCATTCTGATGGACAACAAATCCAATTTGGTAATTCCCCCCTGGAAAGATTCAGGTTATTCCTTAATGGTGTTTTTAAGTGCTTTTTTTGTTTTTCAATTCTTTCTAACCTGGGTTCAATTCGTTCTTCCATGGATATAAATAGGGTTTTTTGACGCGTTAATTGAATTGGAATATTGAAAAAGGTTGACTCGCCGCTTGCAATGGCCAAAGCCAAATTTTCACAGAAGATTGTTTTCCCGGACTTGGGTGGACCATAGACGAAGCCAAATGAGCCTTTCATTATTCCGGACCAAATAAAAGGATTTGTTTTATGATCTTTAAATTCTTCTAATAGATTCTCTACCGAATCAGAAAATCGAGGATTATCGTTTGAAGTATTAAGATCAAAATCTGACTTGGCATTTAGAATTGATGTGTTTTCCTTTTTCATTTTTATGAAGTGTTTATGTTAATTTATGGGCAATATGTTTTTAAACACGCTGTTTGGCGGTGTTTGTGATTTGTCATCATTAGCAATGGGAGTAATGAAATTTTCAAATAGTGTCGATTTACACATGTTTATTTATGATTTCATTTATTTTTTCTAGTTAATTTTTAAGCATAGGATTTCCATGACCCGTTATGGGCTTTATTTGAAATACAATAAGTGAGATGAGATTTTTGGAAAAGGGGGTATGACCTTTTCTACATGTTAGGTCAAAATTTTAATAAGTTTGTTGGTCTACAAGTTTCTAAAGGGCTGTTCCAGTTTTCTTATTTACATAGTCTTCAGCCATTACGTCAATTTCTTCAGTTGCTTTTTGCCTAAAACGTTGTAGCCAATGATCTAATTCTTCCCTATTAAAGTAAAGTTTCTTGCCACTGGGACAAAAGTGAGGAATCTCTTTTCTTGATGTAAGTTTGTACAGGTGTGACCTGCTAAATTGAAGATACTTACATGTTTCTTCAAAATTTAGTACCGGTTTGAAAAAGGTGCCTTGTTCCTCAATCGCTTTTTTAATTTCGGTAAGTTCATTTAAGATTTGCTGAGTATTCATTTTGCGTTTTTGTTTTGACTTCGCAAAGAAAGGAAGAGAAAAAGCCAAATTTGTGGAAAAAATAAAATAAATTTTCACTTAAAAAAATCCACTTTTTAATGTGCTTTTTGTAGAAATATTGAAATGCTATATGTTTTTCCGGATCGAGAAAAAGTTCACAATTGTTAAAAGGTGATACCACAAAAGCCCTTATTTACCCTCTTTTATCATTTTATTGAAGGAGTTAATCCTTGTTCTGACGTTACCACTAATGCTTTTTTTCGAATCATTTTCTGTAATTTTAATAATACCAGCATGTTGCATTAGGTTTCCGACTAGATAGTTTATACTTTCACTGTTAAACTGCTTTTTACTGGCAGGTGACCTTTGATTTTTTAAAATTTCACGCAAGTTTAAAACATGTATCATAATGAGTATTTCTTTTTTGCTAGTCAACGCAGTAGAACCATTCACATAATTCTTGAGTATTTTTTCTACCTTTTGAAGTTCAACCTCAGCTTGAGTTTTGTTTGTTTCTTTTTTTATTAGATCCAAAATAGTACCATCTTGAAATAAAATTGATTGCTTTTTTTTGGATGATGATTTAAAGGTGTATATTACTTCTACCAAGGTTATCTGATCTTTATTCAATTGGGATAACAATTCGTAATAGTCTTTTAATCCTCGGAAAAAAGTTACTTGTTTTTCAGAATATTCTTTGCTATCAATGTGATGTTCTTTAAGCCAGTCAAAGCAGATAAAACTCCAGTAAAAATACTTGTCCAGTTCAGTATCTATTTTGTGTTTTCTCAATAATTTATTTATGGCCGAGTGTTCTATGTTAGGCAAATAAAATTGTTTGTGGAAAGTTTCGCCAATAAAAATATCAGTCGTTATAAACTTGATAAAGTGGGAATCACTTTCAAATTTTGTTAGGTCAAAGAGTATTGAATGCTCTGAATCTTGAGTTGTTTGCGTTTTCATATTGATTGGGGTGTATTTTTAGATTTCAATTGTTACCCTCTCTGCTGCATCAATTTTCTTCTGGTCAATGACTTTGGCATAAATTTGAGTTGTTTTCAAGTCTTTATGACCTAGAAGTTTGGAAACGGTATATATATCTGTTCCGGCTGTTAATTGTAAAGTGGCATAGGTATGCCTTGCACAGTGAAAAGTGATTTGCTTGCTAATTCCGGCTCTCATTACCCATTGTTGTAATTTTAAATTATACCAGGCACTGTATTTTAATCCTTTAAAGACCATTTCATCCAATTCTCCTTTGTTGCCTAGTAACTCGAAAGCCTGTTTAGATATAGGATGGTTTTCCATAGTTTTAGTTTTTTGTTGACGAAATTGGATAGAGTAGTGGTCAGCATCGGTTAGTACTTCAGCCCATACCATTTTATTAATGTCAGACCATCTTAAGCCTGTAATTGCGCTAAACAGGAAGGCGTTTTTAAGAATTTGAATCTCGCAATCTGTTTTCCATAAAGCCTTCAACTCTTCCATGGTAAGGAAATTCCTTTCCGGATCGTGAGATTTAATGCTGCTTACGATATCTGCAGGATTCTTTTTTATCAAGCCCTCTTTGAATGCTTGATTTAATGCTGCTCTAACTTTATTAAAATAGCTGCACTGCGTATTCTGCGACAAAGGCTTTTGTGAAGATGTTACAGCCTTTTTCTGCAAATAATTTTTAAATCCTTCCAGCCAGGATTGATCTACTTGATTAAAAGAAACCTTTCCGGTAGCATATTTCTTTAAATGTTTTACTGCACTATCCCAGTTTCCAAAGTTTCCATCACTATTATTCTTAATACTCGCCAAATGTTCAATATAATCGATGAAGTTGCCATTCAGATTTTTTGGGGTTGAAAATCCATGAAAGTCATTGTGATATTCAAGCATTCTTTTGGCACTGATTTTCTCAGCCATTAATCTCGCAACTCGGTTTGCTTCTTTCTGCTCTTTACTTAAACTACCTTTGTCAGGTTTTGGGAAAAGTTCCAGATTTAGAGATTCATTCTTGCGTATTCCTTTGTGATAGCAGTCGAGATATAGTTTTATCTTATTGCCCCTTATTCTTTCTCGTATTGTGATTTTCATGATTTATCGTGGTTATACGTGTTATTGCTATTTGTCCTATTGATGAGCTATCAATAATTTGTTGCTGGAAACATAAAATTTGTTGCTCAGTAACAAATTGACAACAAAAATAAGACAAATAACAGAAAGGAAACAACAAAAAAGAAGAAAATAATATTTGTATAGTATAGAAAAACAATGATTTATATAATAAAGGAAAACAAATTACTTTCCAATACAAAACCTACTAAAAATATTACCCAACAAATCCTCCGTATAAATCTCTCCCGTAATTTGTCCGAGATGAAAAAGAGAGGCTTTGAGTTCGAAGGCGAGGAGGTCGGTGGGGAGGTGTTGGTGGATGCCGGCGATTACTTTTTCCAGAGCCTCTGCTGCCATATGCAATGCTTCGGCATGTCGCGCGCTGGTGATGATGGTTTGTTCGCCGTTTTCTCCGCCGAGTAAGGCAGCTCCCGCCAGTTTCGCTTTTAACTCTTCTATGTTTCGGACCTCCTTCGCCGAGAGTAATACGAGTCCGGGGAGATTTGCATATTGATGAAGGAGTTTTTCGAAATCGTACTTATCACTTTTATTGACTACTGTAATGACAGGGGAATCGGCATTGCCGCTTTTCTCCCTTAACTCGTTAATTTCTTGTTGAGCTTGAGCTGCATCACTCTGCTCCGGATCACAGACATAAATCAGCACAGCAGCTTTTCCGGCTTGCAGCATCGTTCGCTCGACACCTATTTTCTCAATGCTGTCCTCCGTCATGCGAATGCCCGCTGTATCCATGAAGCGAAACTTTATGCCGTCAATGACAAGGTGGTCTTCGATGATATCACGGGTGGTGCCGGCAATATCACTTACGATGGCCCTCTCTTCGTTTAACAAGGCATTCAACAAAGTACTTTTACCTACATTGGGCTTTCCGGCAATGATGACTGGTACTCCTGTTTTCATGACATTGCCCGAGGCAAAGCTCTGTTGCAGTTTCCGTATTTCAGTCAATAAACCGTTCACGAGTGACTCCAGTTTATCGCGGTTGGCAAATTCCACATCTTCTTCGGCGAAATCAAGCTCGAGTTCGATCAATGAGGCGAAATCGATGAGTTGCTGACGTAGGTCCTGAATAGTGCTGCTATAGCCTCCTCTGAGCTGTTGTAAGGCCGCTTTATGGGCGGAAGCATGCTGAGACGAGATGAGATCCGCCACCGCCTCTGCCTGACTCAAATCTATCTTTCCATTGAGGAAGGCCCGAAGGGTGAATTCTCCCGGTTCTGCCAATCGTGCTCCGGCTCGTTGCAGCACCCCCAACAACTCTTGCTGGATGTACACCGACCCATGACAGGAAATTTCAATGATATCCTCACCGGTAAAGGAATGTGGTGTTTTGAAAATACTGACGAGCACTTCATCGATTACATGGTCTTGTTCAATGATTTTTCCATAGTGGATGGAGTAGGGAGGAAGTGTTGTAAAATTTTTCCTTTTCCCCTTCATTGTCTCAAAATGCTTCGATATTATCTCAAACGCCCCCGGACCGGAAATTCGAATCACCGCCAAAGCCGCCATTCCGGGTGCAGTAGCCAGGGCGCAAATGGTATCATTTCTGGAAGGGAGATGCATGGAGCAAAGATACGCCTATTTCAATTTCGATTTCATTCTCAAATTGTTACTATAACCAATAAATTCCCTCCTAATCCTTATTTTAGCCGGCAGGGGAACGCGTGAAGCGTTCCCGCCTATGGCGGGATCTGCTTCACCCGCTTAGAGGAACGTTCGCTCCGCTCACTGGGAAAGAAATTCAACCTTAAACCATGCAGCAGGATCGCGAAAAGCGATACGCTTCATGGTAAACCTTTCCCGTCAACACAAGGGTTGACGGGATCACATCGCCTGCGTTCGCAGAGCGAGTGAAAACCTTAAACTTAAACCTTAAACCTTAAACCTTAAACCTTGAACCTTGAACTTTAAACTTTAAACATTTAAAATGTTCTTCTTACTATCAAAAATTCTTGACTTCTTCATCACTCCATTGTCATGGATATTGATTTGTATTTTATTATCATTTGTAGTTAAGAATGCGAAAGTTAAAACCCGTTTGAGGAAAGCGGTGGTGATTTTACTTTTGATTTTTACGAATCCATGGTTGGTAGAAAAGGTGACCTATGCCTGGGAAATGAAGGCGTATAGCAGTGAAGAGATTAAAACGCCTTATGATGTGGGTATCGTGCTGGGAGGGAGTATGCGGTATTATGATCCGGTGAGTAAGCGAGTGGTTTATTCGCTGAGTGTTGATCGGTTATTGCAATCTTTACAACTGTATCACGATGGTAAAATAAAAAAAATTCTTCTTTCGGGTGGTTCGGGTTATGTGAATTTTAAGGATTGGAAGGAATCAAAATTGATCGCTGAAGTTTTGTTGAAAAGCGGTGTTCCTGCAGCAGATATGATTCTGGAAAATGAATCGCGCAATACCTATGAAAATGCTATTCACTCTGCTGAAATGTTGAGTGATGGCAAGAACGGAACAAAATTTCTCCTCATCACTTCAGCCTTCCACATGCGTCGTTCGTTGATGTGCTTCGAAAAAGCCGGATTAAAAGTCGTTGATTTCCCTGTCGATACCCGCTCTGCACCACACATCCACACCCTCGATAAAATCATACAACCCGACGCCGAATGCCTCTCGCAATGGGATATGCTCCTGCACGAGTGGATTGGATTGGTGATGTATAAAATGATGGGATACTGTTGATAAAATAATTTTCTTTTTGAATAGTACTTATTTAATGCGAATTAATCCCGCTTCGAAAGAATAACTTTGATTTGAAAATTTGAAGATGGGCTGATTTGAAGATGGAATGGATAATGGAATGGTGTCTTCAGGTATTATGGCGTTTAATGAATAAGGGAATACGGATTTGGCGAAAGGTCGCGGATTGGACTGTTTTACCTAGTGCCCCTTGCGTACAGCGAAGCTGCCTTGCGTCCTGGCGTTTAACCAGAAGATTATATTAAACCTAAAAACTTAAAGAGAACACTGATCTCGTCACATCCTGCGCCGAGACAAGTGAATACGGATCTGGCGGATGGTCGCGGATTTGAATAACTACACCTTCAAACTTGTCTTCCGCATAGGGAGATCAACCCATTTTCAAATCTTCAAACCTGTCTCCCGCCTGGGAGATCATCCCATTTTCAAATCTTTGCGGCCAGCCATCTTTCCACATCCAAATCTGTCAAACATCAAGATCTGTGTTTTCACTGCAATTGAGTCAAAATGCTAAATGAAAACCCTTTATTCAAAATTCAAAATACCTAATTCGTCATTCTAATTCGTCATTCTAATTCGTCATTCTAATTCGTCATCTAATTCTGAATTCTGAATTCTGAATTCTGAATTAAATTTTAGCGGCTAGCCACCTTTCTGCATCCAGCGCTGCCATACAGCCTGATCCTGCTGCGGTCACCGCTTGACGGTAAATATGATCCTGCACATCTCCTGCTGCAAAAACACCTTCTGCACTGGTATACGTGGAACCGGGCTTGGTAAGAATGTATCCGTTTTCGTCAAGATCAAGTTGGCCGGAAAAAATTTTGGTGTTGGGTTCATGTCCGATGGCGACAAAAAATCCGGTCACATCAAGGACTTTTTCATCGTTGGTTTTATTGTTGAGGACTTTCACACCACTTACGCCTTTATCACCTAATATTTCTACCGTTTGATGATTAAATAATACTTCAATGTTCGCTGTGTTCATCACGCGATGTTGCATGGCTTTCGACGCTCGCATTTCATCTCTTCTTACCAGCAGATATACTTTCTTACAGAGCTTAGCCAGATAGGATGCTTCTTCCGCTGCAGTATCACCTGCACCTACAATGGCGACATCCTGTCCTCTGAAGAAGAAGCCATCGCATACCGCACAAGCACTGACACCATACCCGTTGAGTCTGCTTTCTGATTCCAGTCCCAGCCATTTGGCGCTGGCACCGGTAGCAATGATAACAGCATCCGCTTCAATGGTGTGATTTTCGTCAATCACTACTTTTTTAATGGCTCCGCTAAAATCGGTAGAGGTGGCATAGCCGAATCGGATATCCGCTCCAAAACGTTTCGCCTGCTTTTCAAAATCGATCATCATTTCCGGACCCTGAATTCCTTCGGGATAGCCGGGATAGTTTTCAACTTCAGTGGTGATCGTTAACTGTCCACCGGGCTGTAATCCCTGATAAAGAACAGGTTTAAGGTCCGCACGGGCAGCATAAATCGCTGCAGTATATCCGGCAGGACCGGAACCAATAATCAACAAATGGACGCGTTCAGTAGTCATATTTTTACTTGAATTGAGGCTGCAAAGGTAACTTTATGTTTCTGATTTTAAAGTGACATTGGATACATATGAGTGCTTCGAAAAGAGAATTTTGATTGATTAAAACTATAATCTTCGAAGAGTATTTTTTGCTGCTGGCTGCTCGCCTCTGGCTACTCGCTAATTTTTTTAACGATAATCCTCTATGGTTAGAAAAGCGCTAGGGGGAACGCTCGCTTCACTCACTTGGGGGAACGCTCGTCAACTGAAGATGGGGTGATCATTCATCCGTAGGTTCTCTCTCCGGAACCCTGAAAGGGTTCAACATCGCTAACCCCGGATGCAGTCCGGGGTTAGCAACACAACGCCCCACAACCCCAACGGGGTTGAATATTGAGGAATATGAAATGCACTAAAATTAAATGGCAAACAGCCAATCTTTGAACCATCTATGATAAAAAAATATTGCTCTACAGATCATTCTCAAGTGATAGATCAATGTTGGAAGTAATAAAATGGAAATAGTATTACTTACTTGAAGTAACAATTCGAAGCATTGGCTGGCACCAAACCTTAAACCTTAAACCTTAAACTTTAAACCTTAAACTTTAAACCTTAAACCTTAAACTTTAAACCTTAAACTTTAAACCTTAAACTTACTTCGAAACGAGATCTGCAATAATATTCTCCACACTAAAACCTTCCGCTTCTGCTTTGAAATTTTTGACAATACGATGGCGAAGGATGGCTGGAGCAATGGCTTTTACGTCTTCAATATCCGGGGAATACTTGCCGTTTAAAATAGCATTGCATTTAGCGCCTACAACCAGGAACTGTGATGCACGCGGTCCTGCTCCCCAACTGAGGTATTCATTGGTGATGCCGGCGGCATGGGCAGTATTGGGTCGCGTTTTGGCAGTGAGGTGGACGGCGTATTGCAATACATTTTCCGGAACTGGAATTCTTCTGACCAACTGCTGAAAATAAAGAATCTCTTCGCCGGTAAGAATAGTACTTAACTCAGGATTAAAATTGCTTGTAGTGTTTTTTACAACTAATAATTCTTCTTCAATACTCGGATAATCCAGATTGACATTGAACATAAAACGGTCGAGTTGTGCTTCAGGTAATGGATAAGTTCCTTCCTGTTCAATGGGATTTTGTGTAGCAAGTACGAAGAAGGGACTGGGTAGCTCATAACGTTTACCCGCAGCCGTTACAGCACGTTCCTGCATCGCCTCCAGTAAAGCAGATTGCGTTTTTGGTGGAGTACGGTTGATCTCATCGGCTAGAATGATGTTGGCGAAGAGCGGTCCTTTTACAAATTTAAAATGTCTGCTTTCATCTAAAATCTCTGTGCCGATAATATCACTGGGCATCAAATCGGGAGTGAACTGGATGCGGTTATAACTTAACCCCAATACACGTGCAATGGTGTTGACAAGAAGTGTCTTTGCGAGACCGGGTACTCCAACAAGGAGGCAATGGCCATTACTGAAAATGGAAATCAAAGAATCTTTAACAACGAGATCCTGTCCAATGATGACTTTACCGATTTCAGATCGTAATTGCTGATATTTTTCGCGAAGTGCATCTACTGCTGCAACATCAGAGGAATAGTTTTGGTTCATGTTTTTTTTATTGAAAGGGATTTACTGCGTCAGCCAATCGGTGAGGATGGGGCAGTTTTTATAATCATCAGAGATGCGTATATACGTAAGGGCTTTCTTTTTGTTCCGCCATTGCTCCAGGATACGATTTTGTTTATCCGCCTGTGCTAACTCCTGAAGCCGTTGGTAGTCGTCCTTCATATTCAACCGGTGTGGTTCTGTACGACTCTTTAAGAGCAAAATACGATAGGCCTGATCTCCTTCACGCGTAGAAGTAATCATCGGGTTGGAAATGGCTCCCTTTTCCATTTTATCCAGTTGGAAAAGTACTGTCGGATCTACCTGATCCGATTCAAATCGACTGGAACCGGAAGAAGGATTTAAGACCATTCCTCCATTGAGTTTGGTGTCCTTATCATCCGAAAATTTCTCCGCCGCTTCAGCAAAAGTCAGTGTCCCTTCCCGTATCAACTTGGCTATAGAATCGATTTCTGCCTGCGCTGTGACAATATCTTCAGGAGATACTTTGGGGTGCAGGAGAATATGGCGGCAGTTGATTTTATCTCCACGTCGTTCAATGAGCTGAATGATATGAAATCCAAATTGAGTTTCAATGACCGGTGATGTTTCTGTCAAACTCTTTAAACGGAATGCCGCTGCTTCAAATTCGGGAACGAGGTCACCGCGATTCACAAATCCCAATTCTCCACCTTGCTTCGCGCTCTCTTTATCTTGTGAATAGAGAATGGCAAGGGTGCTGAATTCTTCTCCGTTTATAACTCTTTCCCTTAGCTTGATGATTTCTTCCTTCGTCTTTCTTTTTTCTTCGTCACTCACCGCCACTTTTTTGATGATCTGAGAATATTCCACTTCGGAGTTGATCAAGGGCAGACTATCGCGGGGAATGCTTTCGTAAAAGTTCTTTACATCGTTGGGTGAAGCATTGATGCCTCCGGTGACCTTACTTTGCATCTGCTGTGTCACCAGCTGGTCGCGTACCATTGGACGGAATTCTTCCTTCAACTCCGACATGGATTTACCATAGTATTTTTCCAACTTCTCCACAGAGCCAATTTGCTGGATGTAATACGACATGTTTTGATTGATCTTTTGCTCTACCTGATCATCGGTGACTTCCACACTGTCTACTTTCGCCTGATGCAGCAAGAGTTTATTCAGTAAGAGCTGGTCTAAAATCCTGCATCTTAAATCATCACCACGCAAGGTAGTCTGAGAAAGGAATTGCTGGTATTGCGCTTCGATATCAGATAACATGATGATATTATTGCCAACAACAGCTACTACCTGATCCACCACCTGCTGTTTTCCCGGTTGCGAATAACCACGGAAACTCAACGTGAGGAGGAAGAGTACACTAAGGCTTAGATATCCAATTTTCAATTTCTTCTTTTTGTAAAGCATCCTGATAGGCGTCTTTTTCCATTTCACTTATTAATTCCAATTTCCGTTTGTTTAAAATGAGGTTTTTAATGTTTTCCCTTTCAAAACTTAACGGTGACAGACTTTCTTTTATTTTAAATCCTTTAATATTAACAAAAAACACTCCGGTTGAATCCGGTATTTCAATAAACCTGTTGTTTCGAAGAAATTGCTCCTGATCGTAGGTCTTTATGGGTATCTTTTTTAACAGTTCATCAAACAGGAGCCACTCTTCATCATTAAAAAAATAATCTGTTGCAAACTGAAAACAATAATCTTCCAATAGTTTGAAATCCTTTTCTGAATTACTCTTATACCATTGTTTGACCTTTTCCAGTTTAGGTGCAGATGGCGGTACTTTTAGATAGCGTACCTGGAGGATATTATTTTTTAACTGGAAGTTTTTCTCGTTGTCCGTATAATACTTTTCAATTTCCTGTTCTGAAATGTTAGTATCCAGCTTTTGTCGTACCAATTCACTTTCGTAAATATAGGTGATCAGTGAATTGCGGTATTCTTCCAGTTCCCGATCTACATTTTTTCTTTCTTCATCCAGATTTTCTTCAGCTCTCTTTAGTATGCTTTGCTGCCGGATCCAGTTTTGAACATAGTTTTTTATGATGGTCAAACTATCATTCTTCCCTGTTCCCGAAGGAACGATGTTAGAAAGATCTTCAATGTATAGATAGCGATCATAGACTCTGGCGATCACTTTCTCCGATAAAGTACTGTCCTGTTTCTTCTTCTTACAGGCAGGGAGTAACAACAACAGCAGTAAACTGCCCGACAAGAACGTTTTTGTCAGCGTGGATGCCAGGGTCTTTACAGTGCTATTGATCAAATGAGGAACTGATTTTTATTTCCAGAGGGTTTGTAATACCGGCTCAAAGACTTGCACCTTGTACTTATCGTGAAGCGATTGAATCCATTCTTTTTCGAGGTAAGTTTGATAATCAGCTGTAATTACACCTTTCGCTTCTTCTAAAGTTTTAGGCATCACAGGAAGGATTTCTTTAATTTCAACGATGAGCAACTGGTTGTTTTTGTTGATGTCAGCACTTAAACCTTTTTTCCAGCCTGCAGCCTCAATGATTTCATTCTCTCCGTGCGCATATTTTCCTTCCCGTGTAGAAATTCCGTTAGGAGTATTTTTGTTAATGGCAGTGATGATGTCTGCTGAAGATTTTTTGCCTTTCAACATTTGTTTACGGAAGTCTGCCGCTACTTTTGCATTCAGACAAGTGTAGATGGCAGCATTGCATCGCTCTCCCCAGAGGTAATTGTTTTTATTGGCAGCATAATAGGCTTCGATGCCGGCTGTATCTTTCACCGCTTTGCTCCAAACCATTTGATCGGTCAGGTCAAACAATAATATTCCATCTCTGTATTCACGCATGAGGTTTCTGAAATCCGGGTAGAGGTTATCTAAGCGCTCTTCTAAGTATCCTATAACCGCTTCTCCGATCCATTGATCAAACATAGAGTAACCTATTGCCTGAGGATTGTTGCCGCTGCGTTTTGTTTGATGTGTACTGACATATTTTGCAAAATCCTGCTGCGTGAAATTGGTAACTGCACCCAATGAATCTGTCAAAGTGAAAATGGTCCTGGTGAATTTATCCGCTTTATTCAGATCCCATTCGCCTTCTGAAAGAGTCGTGTCTAATGTCGCGATGAACTCATCTTTTACTTTAGGAACTTCTTTGAATTTAAACTGCTTTTTAATTTTAGCTATCATGCTTAAACGGCTGGATTCATTTCTGCTGTCTCTGGCTATTAATTGTTTGAGCTCACCTTTCTTCTCCTCAAAGGGAGGAATACCGCGTTTCTCCAGTAAACGGATGATATGATAACCATAGGACGTTTTAACAATACCACTGATATCTCCCTCACTCTTCAGTGCAAATGCTGCTTTCTCAAACTCAGGTACCATACGTCCGGTTCCAAACCAGGGCAGCTCTCCGCCTTTTTTTGCGGAACCTTTATCTTCACTGTAGATGGTTACAGCAGTATCCCATGCCATGCCTCCTTTCAATGCCTTTTCTACTTCTTTGATGCGCATTTCAGCAGCAGCGGAAGCGGAGTCGTTGGCTTCTTTGGGTGTTCTAACCATGATATGTGCTGCACGAATCTCTCCTTGTGCCGCACGACTATCCGTTACTTTTATGATATGATAACCGAAACGGGTTCTGACCGGCATCGAAATAACGCCCGGTTTACTGTTGAATGCTACTGACTCGAAAGGATAAACCATTTGCATTCCTGTAAAATAGCCCAGGTCTCCGGAATTATCTTTTGCAGAGGGATCTTCACTGGAGTCACGTGCAACTTTTCCGAAATCAGCACCTTTGTTAATCATGTCCCGAATTTTCATGAGACGGTTATAGGCAGCAACGGTGTCCTTAGGTAGTGCATCCTGAGCGAGTTTTAAAAGGATATGACTGGCTTTCACGTCTTTTTTAAGTCTTTCATAAGCTTCACGAATCAAATTTTCGCTGACTTCTTTATCGGTGAGATAGGGTTGAGCCAGTTGTTTGCGATAGCCTGCAAGTTCCGATTGGAAGGTACTGCCGGTATCCATTTTCAACGATTCTGCTTCTTTTACCTTCAGCTTGTAGTTGATGTATAATTCCAGATATTCCCGAACGGATTCTTCGGTAAATACAGAGTCACGGTTGTTTTTCTTGAAAACTCTGTCGAATTCGGATTTGAAAATATTTTCTCCGGCAATATTTAGAAGAATAGGATCAACCGAAACACCGGATAATGGTACTGCAGGCTTTGCGGCAACTGACTTCGTGGCTGGAGCCGGCTTTGCTGGTTTAACAGGAGCCTTTGGCTTTACTTGCGAATAAGCAGATGCGGAAACGAGCGCCACAGAGAGAAAGAGGGAATAGAGAATTACTTTTTTCATAGTTAATGTCTGAATTTACAGGGAGGCAAATGTAATAAACTCTGAACCTTATAGGGTCAGTTTACACTCATAATAGAATGAAAAAATCGTGAAATGATGTTCACACTTTTAAGTGAATTTAAACTTAATCCAATACATTTTAATTGATAATCAATGTATTGTAGAGTAAAACGGCATTTGGTAATGCTACTATTCAGCAGGCAATCTTAAACAAACCTGAAAAAAAGAAGAGAGGCAGGTTAATACTACCGCGAATAATTAGGCGCTTCCCGCATCACGGTCACATCGTGTGGATGGCTTTCTCTGATGCCGGAAGAGGTGATCCTGATAAATCTGGCCTCTTGCAAATCTTTGATGGTTTTTGCTCCACAATAGCCCATCGACGCTCTTAATCCACCTACTAATTGATAAACCTCTTCCGAAACAGATCCTTTATAGGGAACTCTTCCCACAATACCTTCAGGAACTAATTTCTTAATATCATCCTCCGCATCCTGAAAATAACGGTCTTTTGAACCTTCCTTCATGGCTTCTATAGACCCCATTCCCCGGTAGACTTTGAATTTTCTTCCTTCATAGATCATGGATTCTCCCGGCGACTCTTCTGTCCCGGCGAAGAGAGAACCAATCATCACTGTACTTGCTCCTGCTGCAATAGCTTTTGCAACATCTCCTGTAAAACGAATACCTCCATCCGCAATCAGAGGGATACCTGTTCCCTTCAAGGCTTTGGCCACTTCATATACTGCCCAAAACTGTGGTACTCCAACTCCGGCAATCACACGCGTGGTACAAATGGAACCCGGACCGATACCCACTTTTATCGCATCAGCTCCGGCTTTAACCAAAGCCTTGGCAGCATCAGCCGTGGCTATATTTCCTACGACAATCTGAATTCCGGGAAATGCTTTTTTAACTTTTTTCAAAGTATCTATCACTCCTTTTGAGTGACCATGTGCGGTATCAATAACAATGGCATCTACACCGGCTTTGACCAGCGCATCCACTCTCTCCAGCGTATCAGCGGTGACACCAACGGCGGCGGCTACCCGTAAACGCCCGAGTTCATCTTTATTGGAATTCGGTCTGGACCTGAATTTAAGAATGTCTTTATAGGTAATCAGACCGATCAGTTTACCGGTCTTGTCTACTACAGGTAGTTTTTCAATTTTATGCTGCTGAAGAATCAATTCTGCTTTTGGAAGACTCGTCACCCCGGTACTGACAATCAGATTTTCCTTCGTCATCACCTGATTGACTTTTTTCTTCATGTCTTTCTCAAAGCGAAGATCGCGGTTCGTAAGTATGCCCTTCAGTTTACCGGCAGCGTTCAGAATGGGAATCCCGCCAATCTTGTTTTCACGCATAATCTTAAGCGCTTCCCCAATGGATGCCTCTTCGGTCATGGTGACCGGATCCTGAATCATACCACTTTCACTTCGCTTAACTTTACGGACTTCCGCTGCCTGGCGTTCAATACTCATGTTTTTATGCAGGACGCCAATTCCGCCTTCCTGCGCCATCGCAATGGCCATAGCAGATTCCGTAACGGTATCCATTGCAGCTGAAATAATGGGTGCCTTTATCGGAATTTTTCTGGTAAAATAGCTGGAAGTGTCTGTTTCCCTTGGCATTACCTCGGAATAAGCCGGGACAAGTAAAACGTCGTCGTAGGTAAGGCCTTCGCCAATAAACTTTTGATCTGATTTCATAGGATGATCGCGGATATTGGCATGCAAAAATAGGATTATTTCGCTATGAAATTTTTCAATTTCATTTATTCATCTTTAAGTTCTTAAAATTTAATCTTTAAATGCAAATAGTAGTTCATTAAAGTCATTTTAAAAAAAGAAGAGCCCTTTCTTTACGAAAAGGCTCTTCTTAAAGGGAGAATTAAATTATTCTATGATCAATTTTACAGATTTTGTCAGACCTTCTGATTGAAGTTCAACAAAGTAAATACCGGATGCATACTGTTCAACATTCATTTCGATCTGGTTCATTCCTACGGTGGAACTGCCTTTTTGAGAATAAATGATGCGTCCGCTAACGTCTGTTAAATTCAACTGATAAGGTGAATTGTCAAACATGTTGAAGCGGAGTAGGGTATTGGAATGTGCAGGATTTGGGAAAACGCTCAAGGCAATAGCTGTACTGTTATCTCCAACACGGATGCAGTTCGCCGGATTTACAACAATACCATTCAGAACCCGAGCAGTGCTATTACCGCAACTATTGGATGTAATCACTGAAATCTGTAAACCAGAGGCTGTTGTTGCTCCATAATTCACAAATATCTCTTTAGTGCCCTGTCCGGAAACCAATGTTACCCCTGTAGGAACCGTCCATTGATAATTACCGGCACCGGCAACAGTATTCACTTCATATTTCACATTGACTTGACCATTGCAGATGCTGATATCTCCAATGATGGGTGATGCTACTCCCGGTGCACCCTTTACAGTGAGACTTCTGGCAGGTCCATCCCCACAGCCATTGTTCCCGGTTACGGTAATTGCTCCACTGGTAAAGTTTGCATCGAAATCAACTAAAATGGAATTGGTGCCTTGACCATCCATGATGGTTGCACCTGCCGGTACAGACCAGGTATAACCGGAGGCCATTGGTAAAAGTGCTACGGAGTAAGCCACCCCGGTAGCGCCGCAGAGGCCATTGGCAAAACCGCTAATTGCGGAAGGAGTTGTTGGCGTATTTAAGAGGGTAGTTCGTGTTCTCACCGGACTGGCACCGCAAACGTTAACTGCACTGCAGGAAATAGTTCCGCCAGCAAATGAATTATCGGCACTCACACTAATAATATTGGTACCGGCACCTGAAGAAATTGTTAATCCCGCAGGTAAATTCCATTGGTAAGAAGAAGCTCTTTGCCACCGGAAACACAGAGTACGTACCTATATCTCCCGGACATAATTTAACCGGTCCGGAAATGGAAGAGGGTCTTACCGGAGCAGTGTAATTGATATCAATGGCAAGTGATGAGGATTGCCCTGCCCCGCAATTATCAACAGGCGATACAGTGATATTTCCTACAATACCATCATGAACTGCAAACGGAGTCCAGGATACAAATATTGAAGTTGTTCCTTGTCCGGATAAAATATTCATATTAGAAGGAACAGACCATGAATAGGAAATGGCACCCGGAACAGCAGCAATACTGAAAGTACCGGAACCGGTTTGCACAGGCATACATTGAGAACCCGGACCGGTTATTGGACCTGCTGCGAGTACGGATCCAATATCAGTAATTCCATCACAGTTATCATCTATGCCATTGCAGATTTCTGTTGCACCCGGATTCACAGCAATATTGTTGTCATCACAGTCTGTATTGTCAGCTACATAACCGGCAGGAGGAAGAGGGTTAGAAGAAATGGTTGTTACAGCAGGATCTCCGTAACCATCCAGGTCATTGTCCAGATAGTACGTGTACGTAATACAGTTCTCGTCAGTCTGTCCGTCACAATTGTCATCAATCAGGTTGTTGCACACTTCAGTAGCACCCGGGTTAATCGCCGCACTTCCATCGTTACAATCCGTATTGTTTGTGACGTAGCCGGCTAATGATCCCTCACAGGAAGTAGTCGAGCTGGAAGGATCACCATAAGTGTCACCATCGGTATCTGCATAGAAAGTAGTAAACAGTAAACCATCATCTACAAGTCCGTTACAGTCATCATCAATACCATTGCATACTTCGGCAGAAGGAATGATATCTGTGACTACAACATCATCTATCACCAATAAAAACTTATCATTTGAATTGTTTCGGAATGCGATATAAATAGTTTGCCCTGCAAAAGCTGCAAGAGACGCGGTTCGTGGTGTCCAGGTTGTGTTTTCAGCACTTATGCTGAACAATACCGTGGAGTTCGCAACCATGTTGCCAATGTTCCCCGTACTACCGTTAGGAGGTCCTCCTGCGGAAGTCATAACTCTGACTTCATACCCGTCCGGAAAGAGCGGATCATAGGTTAATGCATTCCAATTTAAAACTGCATTGGCTGTTATTGGTCCAATAGCTGGTGTCCATGCCCAGTCATCTGCTGAGGAAAGCGGATTATACCAGGAAGTACTGAACATCGCGGAGTCTGCCACGTTATTTGCAAAATCTTCTCTTCTTTCCCATGCATCATTAACATAGGACACCGGAACATCGGGAATATTATTATCAACATTTGCAAGAAGCCATCCGCTCGGGAATGCATAAGTGCCGGGGCCACCTGCAGTGATTCCTGAAATATTATCAAAATTTTCAGAGAAGATAGGAGTAGGAGTACATCCTCCGGGTTGAGCCTGGAGGTGAGTTGCAAGAATTAACAACAGCAGACTGACACAGAAAATCCTGAATCTGTTCAGTGATAGGTAAAACTTCGTGTTCATAGATGGATTGGTTTTATGATTTGTGAAGCAATGTAATAAAAAATTGAAACATGCAAAGCAATTGTAAAGAATTTTAGATGGTTTGTTATTAACAGTATTTATGAAATTTCAATCACTTAAAAATTAGGGTGTTATTATTAAGTTTCGGACATATATAAAAAACGGAGGCCGCCCATCCCTGAGCGGCCTCACCACGCGTTGACCGGAATTTACCGCAACAGAGTCACGGATCCGCTCTTCTCAATCTCCTGACCATTGGTTCCAAAAATTCGAACAGTGTACACGTAGGTACCTTCAGGAGCGATTTTATCATTGTATAACCCATTCCAGCCTTCACCGGGTATACGGGTTTCATAAACTTTTTGTCCCCATCTGTTAAATACAGCAAAGAAGTAATTCTTCGCATCTATGTAGATGAATTCCGGTTTAAAGATAGGGTTTTTTCCTCCGGGTGTGAATGCACTCGGTATAAATAAATGGGGCTCTTGTACCAAACAGAAGATATTAGAACTGCTGGTGTCTGTAAAGCCATAGGTGTTTCCTGCACCTTCATAGGCTTCAATCCTATAGCAGAATCTACCATTGTAATTGGGATACTTGTACAATTCTGTCACATCATCATTGTATTCAAGGATACCATTATTCACTGTAACAATAGGCGTTGGACTCCAGATACCATCTACACTACGGAAGAGAGAATACTTGCTGACATCTCCCAGCCATTCTTCATAAAAATTCCAAACCAACTCGTTGATCAGGTTGAATTCCGGTTTGCCGGATAACAGAATCGTACGTCCTACATTACTGATCAGGACATCATTTCCGCATGAATCAATGGTGATGACTCTGTAGTAATAACTATATTGATCTGTTCTTGCAGAGAAGTCATTGAAGGTGATGATCGGATCACCGGTATAACTAATAGCGCCCACAGTGATAAACGGTCCGTTTTTCTCAAAGGCCCTTTGAAGTTTGTATTTTGATACATCAGGATTATCTGCTGTGTCTACTAAACATTCCACTACAACACGTCTTACATCAACTACAGTTGCTTTTTTCAGATAGCTGAACGTAGGTAAGGTGAGGAGATTGGCGATTTCACAAGCTTTATTGGATGAAGCCGTTCTTGTTACCGTGTTTCCTTGTGCCTGAACAAAATAACAGTATTCAGACCCATTGTTCAATGTCGTATGGCTATAGGTAATATTTGATCCGGGAACAGAAGCAAGGAAACTGAAAGGTGCTCCATTTTCGCTGACATAAATATTATACTGGGCTACACTGTTCACCATATTGATGTAAGGATTCCAGCGAAGATCAATAGCACTTCTGCAAATATCAAGTTTGGCAGTTATGAATAAGGTATTGTGGCTGGTCCCGATATTGCTGATATTTCTGCAACTGTCATAGGCAGCAATACTGTAACGCTGTGATGCGAATTCAGCAGCCGGATTGTTGTGCAGGAAGTAAGAAGCATTAATGCCTACTACACTTCCTATAGAATCCCAGGATGCCCCATTGAACTGATAGATGATATATCCCACTACATCGCCGGAAGGACTAGGCAACCAGCTAACACTTACCTGTGAAGGATTCAATGGATCCAGACTCACTGTATCTAATAGAGAAACAGTTGGACGGGTAATGTCTCGGAATAAGTCTCCATCGGTGGAGGAATTACTGGTACATCCCACCAGATCACCGGTCTCTACACGATAATTAATAATGGCTTCACATACATTGATGGTGTCAAACCACTGATACACCGGTGCTGTAGTCGAGCCGATAACACTCCATGTTCCCAATGGATATTCCTTATAAACGGCATAGTTTTGAGTCGCTGTTGCCAATTCAGGATTATGCAAAGGATTCCATGTAATAACAGCAACACCATTGTTGTTGAACACATCTACTTTGATCGTTTGTAATGTATCTGATCCCGGAGAAATTTCCTGTCCGCAATCAGTTTGAGTGGTCATAAAGTAGAATATCGATGCAGCTTGTGCATTAGCACCTGCATCCGTATATGTTAGTGTGTTATAGTTGGTAATGGTTGTTACAGGCACATAAGGTCCATTTATAGACGAAGATTTGTAAATGGTGTAATTACCAAAGCGCATGCCTGTATCCACCGGAGCTACCCAGGTGAGAATTACATTTCCATTGGTTTGAACCGAAGCACAACGTGGAGAAGGTGGGGCAGGGATCGTGTGATCAACAAAGATCTCACCATCCACATTCGACAAGGAAGTACATCCCTGATTATCTCCTATGCTCACTCTGTAATTGATAGAATCAATACAAAGTACAAGATTTTCCTGCCAACTCGTAGTGTTTACATTCGCCACAACCGACCAACTTCCTGAACCACCCGGATTCTCTTTCTCAATAATATAAGTATTGGTAGAGGTAGGCAATAGCGGATTTGTTACCGGATTCCAATTGAGTGTGGCTGTGGTTGTATTTCCTCCACTCACTACAAGGAAGATGGTGCTGATCGTGTTTCCGTTTTGCGCACCACCTATCGCGGATGGATCCGTCTGTCCGGTACAACCGGATTTCGTCTGCAAATAGTAACTGACTGAACCTGCATTCCCATTGGCTCCCGCATCAAGATAAGCGGTAGTGCTGTTCGTTTCGATGGAGTCAATGAGAACAAAGCCCGCACCGGTATTTCTATAAAGGTTGTACTGGTTGAAATCATCCCATGTGCCGGGAGTTGGATTTACCCAGGTCAATTGAACTTGTCCGTTGGGCAGTACACTGGCACATCTCAATTCAGGATGATCAATAACATTTCCGATGTAGGTGAAGTTATTCGTATCTACATTCGACTCGCTGGTACAACCGGAATTGTCGACAAGTACAACTCTATGTAATAAAGTGGTGTCACAATTATTGATGACTTCGTTGGCGGTTAAACCTAATGTTGAAGTTAATAAGGTTAAACTGTTGCCGGTGAGATAAGATGTTTGTACATCATATCCCGTTGCAGCGGAAGTCGGTAATAAAGGATGCGCATTCCAGTTGATGGTCGCTTGTCCTAATACTCCTGTTGTTGTGACATAAATTGAATTTAGTGTAGCACTGGTTGCTCCATTATCCACTTGTCCGGTACATCCGCTTTGTGAACGCATATAGTAGCTGTAGGATTGCGCATTACCATTGGCAAAGGCATCCGTCCAACTCAACTGATTGAAGTTGCTCACAGAATCATACAACACGAATCCGGCTCCGCTATTTCTGTAAATTTCAAATTCATTGAAGTTAACACTGGAACCGAGTGGTGTTAACCATTCCAACTGAATCTGTCCGTTTGGAAGTACACTTACACATCGCAGGTCAGGATTGTCAACCACATTTCCTAAGTAAGTAAAGGTGTTGGTGTCAATATTTGATTCGCTCGTACAACCGGAGTTGTCAGCTAAAACAATTCTATGCAACAACGTGGTATCGCAATCATTGATGACTTCGTTGGCAGTTAAACCAAGAGTGGAAGTTAGTAAGGTTAAACTGTTTCCGGTGAGATAGGAAGTTTGTACATCATATCCGGTCGCAGCAGAAGTCGGTAATAAAGGATGTGCATTCCAGTTGATGGTCGCTTGTCCTAATATTCCTGTCGTTGTGACATAAATTGAATTTAGTGTAGCACTGGTTGTTCCATTGTCCACTTGGCCTGTACATCCGCTTTGTGTACGCATGTAGTAGCTGTATGATTGCGCATTACCATTGGCAAAGGCATCTGTCCAGCTCACCTGATTGAAATTGCTGACAGAGTCATACAATACGAATCCGGCTCCGCTATTTCTGTAAATTTCAAATTCATTGAAGTTGGCACTCGAACTAATCGGAGTAAGCCATTCCAGTTGAATCTGTCCGTTAGGAAGTACACTCACACAACGCAGATCAGGGTTGTCAACCACATTACCTATATAGGTAAACGTGTTGGTATCCACATTGGATTCGCTCGTACAACCGGAGTTGTCAGCTAAAACAATTCTATGCAACAACGTGGTATCACAATCATTTATGACTTCGTTGGCGGTTAAACCAAGTGTGGAAGTTAATAAGGTTAAACTGTTTCCGGTGAGATAGGAAGTTTGTACATCATATCCTGTCGCAGCAGAGGTAGGTAATAAAGGATGCGCATTCCAGTTAATGGTGGCCTGTCCTAATATTCCTGTCGTTGTAACATAAATCGAATTTAAAGTCGCACTGGTTGTTCCATTGTCCACTTGGCCGGTACATCCGCTTTGTGTACGCATGTAGTAGCTGTAAGATTGCGCATTGCCATTGGCAAAAGCATCTGTCCAGCTTACCTGATTGAAATTGCTGACAGAGTCATACAATACGAATCCGGCTCCGCTATTTCTGTAAATTTCAAATTCATTGAAGTTGGCACTCGAACTAAGTGGAGTAAGCCATTCCAGTTGAATCTGTCCGTTAGGAAGTACACTCACACAACGCAGATCGGGATTGTCGACCACATTTCCTAAGTAAGTAAACGTGTTGGTATCCACATTGGATTCGCTGGTACAACCCGAGTTGTCAGCTAAAACGATTCTATGCAACAACGTGGTATCACAATCATTAATGATTTCGTTGGCGGTTAAACCTAATGTTGAAGTCAATAAGGTTAAACTGTTTCCGGTGAGATAGGATGTTTGTACATCATATCCTGTCGCAGCAGAGGTGGGTAATAAAGGATGGGAATTCCAGTTCATGGTAGCTTGTCCCAGAACACCAGTAGAAGTAAGGTATATGGAGTTTAAGGTTGCACTGGTACTACCATTATCCAACTGACTACTGCAACCGCTTTGGCTGCGGATGTAATAACTGTAGGATTGTGTGTTACCATTGGCAAAGGCATCTGTCCAGCTTACCTGATTGAAATTGCTGACCGAGTCATACAACACGAATCCTGCACCACTATTCCGGAAAATTTCAAACTCATTGAATTCATCACTGGAACCTGTTGGTGTAAGCCATTCCAATTGTATTTGTCCGTTGGGAAGTACACTGACACATCGTAAATCAGGATTATTAACAATATTTCCGGTGAACGTGTAGGTGTTCGAAGCAACGTTTGATCTTGAAATACAACCAAAGTTATCGTCTACGGTTATCTGATGACTGATTAATGTATCACAGTCATTTATTGCCTCCGGATAGACCAATTGAACGGTGTCACCGATTAACTGTAAGGTTCCTGCGGCATTGTAGGTGGAATAAACATTGTATTGTCCGTTAACCGTTGTAGCCGGTAATGGAGCTGATAATGGTAACCAGCTTAAGTTCGCTTGTCCAATAACTCCGGCGGTAGTTAAGAAGATAGAATTTAAAATATTTCCATTAGTGCCATTATCCTGTTGTCCCGTACATCCGCTTTGGGTTACCAGATAATAGGAATAGGATTGCGCATTTCCATTCGCAGTAAGATCCGTAAAGGTGTTAGTTGCATTGTTAGAAACGGAATCCAGTAGTGCGAATCCTGTTCCGTTATCTCTCCAGATTTCGTATTCATTGAAATCTGCGAAAGAAACCGGTCCCGGATTTTCCCAGGTTAATAAAATCGTTCCGTTGGCATTTACACTTACGCAACGCAACGTAGGATTTCCAATGATATTTCCGATATAGGTGAAGATATCATTGTCAGCTGAACTGATGGATGTACAAGGCGCGTTATCGTCCAGCTCTATCCGGTATTCAAATGTAACGTTACAGGTGTTTATCGTATCTCTATAAGTTAGATTAGCAGTAGTTCCAATTTGAACATAGGCTCCGATTCCTGTCGACCTTCTCATGACCCTGTATGGACCAATAGCTGATGCCAGTGAAGGGGTATGCATGGCATTCCAGGTGAGATCAGCGAAACCTAAGGTGGCATTACTTACACTGAGCAGCATGGATGCTAATGTATCGCTGGTTGAACCATCGGTACTGATACCATCGCAACCGGAAAGCGATTTCATATAATAATATTGTACTCCTGCATTGGCATTAGCACCCACATGCAACCAGGTTGTTGTTGCATAATTGGTCACAGAACCCACCAGGACATAAGGTCCGGCAGGTGAAGAGGCATGATAAATCTGGGCAGCTGCAAAGAAATTATTCGGGTCAGCAGGGGCCACCCACGAAATCTGTACATCGCCATTAGCCTGTACAGCTAAACAACGAATGGAAGGATTGTCAATAATGTCCCCACCGGAAGTGAACTGATCCTGATCAACGGATGATTTTGATAAACATGCAGATGCATCACCAATATCAACCCGGTACTGGATCAGGGTATCACATAATACAATAGTATCCCGATAGGCAGTATCGATGGTGTTACCGATTACAGCCCATGCGCCGGGTGGAATTCTTCTGTTTATAATATAGGATCCGGTACTCGTTGCCGGTAAAGGTCTTCGAAGCGGATTCCAGTTTAAATCTGCAAATCCAACTGTACCGTTATTCAATGAAAGTAGCATCGAGGCTAATGTATCACTGGGAGCTGTTGTCGATTCCTGAAGATTAGTAGCATCACAACCTGCCGTTAACGTCAGGTAATAATAATTAATTTGATTATTAGCATTGGCACCCACATGGGTAAATGCGTTTGTCGCGTATACACTAACGTTCCCAATTTTTACATAGGGACCATTGCGGACCAGAGAGTGATAGACACTGTATTGAGAGAAATACTGTGCAGTATCAAGACTTCCAACCCAACATAAAGCAACATCACCGTTGGCGAGAACTTCCGTTGAACGCAACGATGGAGACGTAATATTAGGTATAGCACTTTGAAGCAATGCACCGTCAATATTTGAGCGGGAAACACAGTTGGCTGTGGAAGTATCTACAACATGTATTCTGTAATTAATAGAATCCGCACAAACAAACACCGGATCTAAATAGGTAGTGGAAGTAGTAGAATCAATGAGCACCCAGTTTGCTGAACCTGCAGGTGGTTGTTCGCGCCATATATAATATTTACGGGTACTGGAAGGTGGCAAAGGAGTCATCAATGGAGTCCAGGTCAGCGAAGCATCTAAGCCAACCTGATTCACCTGTAAGAACATGGTGCTGATGGTGTCACTCACACTTCTTGGCTCCAGGTCACATCCGGACCTAATAGTTACATAGTAAGAAACAGGACCTGCATTTCCATTGGCAGTAGCATCAAAATAGGTGATGACTGTATCATAGTTTGTTATTTTGAAGCCTTTCAGACTGTCAAGCAGTGTATAAGGACCTCCTGTTCCGGTGGTAGACCGGTAGACATAAAAAGCCTTAAAGAACTGATTTGTATCTGCTTCTCCGGTATCAATAGGAGGCATAAATGTCAATTGAACATTGCCATTGGCAAGTACATCCGCACATTTCATTCGTGCCGGTTGTACGGGTGGCGGGGCAACTACAACAATGGTTAAAGTGTTGAAATTTACCGCAGGTGAAGGACAAAAGTTGTCGTATACTTTTAATACAAAATTATAGGTACTGGAGAGCGTTACACACCCCAGTTTTTTGGCAGGTGATTGCAATCCGTTATCCAGAAAAATCGCGTTTGGAGGGTAAGCGGGAAGAAGAGATTCGTGATAGGTGGAACAGAATCAATAAGTGGAGGAGTCAACGTTGCACAAGGTGGAAATGGACAACCTGCACTGGCGTTGGTAAAATTTGTTCCGAATTGGGATCCGGTGGCTGATAAACTTAGACTTTGTGGCCCACCACCCGCAGTAGCAGGCAAGGCTTCGAAGTCAAATGCCACTAACGTAATATCAACTGTATCTCCCGCGTAAACCGTATCAATAATGACGTTTAATGGATTTCCCAACAAATCCTGTACATCCGGAGGTGTATTATAAACTATGGATGGTGATGCAGGCGGCTGTGTGATTATACAATTGTTAAGAAGTGCAATTTGGATTTCGCGATAAATTTCAGCGACTTTGATGTTGCATTTATAGGCGGTAACTTTGGTTACTGTTACAAAGGCTCCGGGAGTATAGGAGGTGAAAGTTACAACTCCTGTAAATTGGTTCATCGTTGCCGCAACGTTCAGTGGGTTTTGTGCGGGACCGGGGAGAGGACTGTTAAAAGAATATCCACCGTTGTAAGGATAATTAGTCCCGGGTGGGAAATTTGTTCCATCCAAAGGAATTCCCCAGTCATAGACCAATGAATCTAACTCAATATCAATCGCATTATGATTATATGAAGTTTGATTTCTGGTACAGGTTCCTAACTGTGGTTTTTCAGCAAATTGGGGGGAAGAATCATAACAGGGATTCGTGTTTGTAGCGTTGTAAGGGAACATGATCGCCCTTAAGGTGAACCAACCTTGTCCTGCAGCCAGATTGGTAATGGCGGCATTTCTGCAACAATCCGTGTAGCTGTAGTACCATCCGGTTGCAGGAGGTACCCCTGTAATAAAAATAGGAGCGGATTTGTACACAAACTCCTCTACTGCATTGGCAAACCCCATCGGATTTGCACAGGTAGGACAACCCGGACCGACAGGAGAAATATCAGTTTGTGTAATTAAATTACATAGGATTCCACCTGCATAACCCGGTGCATTTGTTTCGAGGTTGATGGAGTTTGGTCCATTGACTCCATTGCAATCCCGGTAGAGCTTGACAGTGAAAATAAACCGGCCGATGTTGGGTCCCGACTTTACACATTCCCATGTGATTTCACCTCCCATTAGATGGGATGCATGTGTTTTAACACTCCAACCCGTTAATAGGAGAAGCATTAAGAATAAAACTTTTTTCATTTGGATGGATTTTGGATAACGCGTGAGGTCCAAACTTATGAAAGTTTTTTTACATACACAATAGCCTATTGGCCAACGACTATTTCACTTAGGTCAACGGTTTGTAAATATTTTGCTGCACAAAGTTTGATGGCGGACGGATTGATGGCATTTAATTTTTCCAAATATTCATTCAAATAATTGTTATTCAGATTATTAAGTAAGACCATTTTATGCCTGTCTGCCAATTGAAAGGCGCCATCAATGCTCCGTTGAAAGGCTCCGGTCAGGTAGTTTTTAACAAGATTTAGTTCGTCTGTGGATACTTCTTCATTTCTCAGGAGATCAATTTCCTTGTAAATTTCTTTTACCGCGTCTTCCCTGACTTCCGCCCCTACCTCGGTAGAAATATAAAAATAACCGCTTTGTGCATGGCTGACAATCCCCGCTCCAATGCCATAGGTATACCCTTTGTCTTCACGGATATTGGTCATCAGGCGCGATCCAAAATACCCTCCAAGAATAGTACTCATTACGCTAAAGTTGAAATAATCCGGGTGACTCCGGTTAAATAATCTTCTTCCAATTCGTATCGCCGATTGCATGGCATCTTTCTTTTCGATGAATTTTTTTTCCGGGTCAGGAAGTGGAATATTTATCTCCGGCAATGACCCTGATTTGAACCCTGTCTGATCTATTGCTGAAATAATGTTATCGATGGTTTCCGTGCCAGGCCGCCCGGAAAGGAAAATGGCTTTCAATCCTTTCAGATATTTCTCCTGATGATAATTTGATAAAATTCCGGAAGTGATCTGATCATAATGCTGCTCCTCTGTTAATTTTCCATAGGGATGTTTTCCTCCAAATAAGGTATTGAAGAAATTTCTTCTGGCGATGAAATCTACTTTGTTGAGATTGACAGCCAGCTGCTGTTTTCCCTGCTGCCGGTACGTCACAATTTCTTTTTCGGGAAAGAGCGGCGAGGTGATTAGTTCAAGTAAATAGGGCAGGGTCTGATTGGTGAATTTGTTTAATGAGAATAAACTCACACTCGACCAGTCCGGACCGTTTTCCGTTTGAAGATAAGCTCCGAAAAAATCAAGTGCTTCAGCTAAAGCGGCCGAATCATGTTGTGTCGTGCCTTCATCCAATAAATCATTAGTGGCTAAGGCAAGCAATGGCATGTCAGCTGCAATGTTTCCGGCTGCAAATACCAGTTCGATTTTTACGACATCTTGTGTTCCGGCTTCAATAATATAAATGGGAATACCACTTTTTGTAGAGTGCTGACGGGCGGGCTGAATGTTAATTTTTTGTGGAATGCTTACTTGAGGTTCCTGTGTTCTGTTGATCATTTTAGTGGGAAGATTGGTAGCGTAAAATAGAACAATTGTTTGGGGTGAGAATTTTATTAGCTATTGCAATAATATCCTGTGCAGTGACCGCATTGTACCTTTCTGCCTGTCGGTTGCATTCTTCAGCATCTCCGATTAATTCATAATATGCCAGATTCAAGGCCTTATTCTCAATGCCCATTTCACTGAATTCAATGGTGGCTTCCGCCTTGTGTTGTACTTTTTGTAACTCCCGATCTTCAATCCCTTGCTTCACACTTTCAACTACTTCCAGAATTACTTTTTCTGCCTGATCCATGTCGGTACTGTTCAGGAGTTTCCCTTCGATAACCAATAAACTATTATCAAGTTCTCCCGTCATGAACGCGTTGATATCCGTAAAGTAGTTGTTTTGTTTTACCAACTGCTGATATAACCTGGAAGATTTCCCTCTGGAAAGTATATCAGATAACAGATCAGTAGCATAAAATTCCTTGTCATATCTGGAACAGCAATGCCAGGCCATGTAAATTCTCGAATTGGGTACATCTCTCTTTAATTCGAGAATTCTTTTTTCTTTCTGTTCCGGCTCTACCGGTAATTTCCGCTCCGGTATATGTTGCGCAGGAATAGGAGCGAACCATTTTTCACACAGTGTTTTGGCGCTCTTTAAATCGCAGTTTCCGGCAATGCTGAGTATGGCATTATTCGGTGCATACCATTTTTTGAAAAAGGATTTTACATCTTCTAATGTTGCTTCTTCGATATGTGAAATTTCTTTTCCTATAGTCGCCCATTGATACGGGTGAACTTTGTAGGCAAGAGGACGGAGCTGCAACCAGACATCACCGTAAGGTTGATTCAAATAACGTTGTTTGAATTCTTCCACTACCACGGAACGCTGTACTTCCAGACTCTTCTCTGTAAAAGCCAGACTTAACATGCGATCACTTTCCAGCCAGAATCCGGTTTCAAGATTTTGTGCGGGGATGGTGAGATAGTAATTGGTGATGTCGTTGTTGGTAAAAGCGTTGTTTTCTCCTCCGGCTTTTTGAAGGGGCTCGTCAAAATCTTCAATATTAACGGAACCTCCGAACATCAGATGCTCAAACAAATGGGCGAATCCGGTTTTGTCAGGCTGTTCATCACGAGCTCCGACTTTGTACAGAATATTCATCGCTACAAGTGGAGTGGTGTAGTCCTCGTGCACGATTACTGTTAATCCGTTGTCGAGTTTAAATTTTTCGAAAGGTATCATTGTTTATTGTGTTGTTAAATCCATAGTGCAAATACGTTCTCTCTCTCTCAGGAAATCGTTCCATATTTCCTCTACCACTTCTCCCGCCGGTTGAATGCTTTTAAACGAAGAAGAGATCTGTCCAATCTCCAGTTCTCCTTCTTCCAGGTCGCCTTCAAACATACCCTTTTTTGCGCGCGCTCTTCCCAAAATCTCCTTCATTTCTTCCGGAGATGCACATCTTTTTTCTGCAGCCTCTACATCATGGTAGAATTTATTTTTTATTAATCGAACAGGCGTGAGTTGCTTTAACGTAAGTTGTGTTTCTCCTTCTTTTGTGTTGATAACAACTTTTTTGAAGTTATCATGCGCCGATGATTCCGGTGTAGCTACAAACCGTGAACCGATTTGAACGGCTTCTGCTCCTAAAGCCATGGCCGCGAGCATTCCTTTTCCGTTACCAATGCCTCCGGCCGCAATCAAGGGTAGTTCCACTGTTTCGCGAATAAGCGGTATTAAACACATGGTGGTGGTCTCTTCTCTTCCATTATGTCCACCGGCTTCAAATCCTTCCGCAACAATAGCGTCGACACCTGCGGCAGCTGCCTTTAATGCAAATTTAGTGTTGGCAATGACGTGCACCACGGTGATTCCATTTTCTTTTAAGAGGGAAGTCCAGGTGGCCGGATTTCCTGCAGAAGTAAATACAATTTTAACACCCTCTTCGATGATAATTTTAATGTGTTCCTGAATGTCGGGATAAAGCAAGGGCAGGTTGACACCAAATGGTCGGGTGGTGGCTTGCTTGCATTTGCGAATATGCTCCCGCAATACATCCGGATACATGGATCCTGCTCCAATCAATCCCAGACCACCTGCATTACTAACAGCACCGGCTAGCCGCCAACCACTGCACCAGATCATACCGGCCTGAATGATGGGATATTTTATATCAAATAATTTTGTTATCCTATTGTTCATCATGTTATATCTTTTAATCCATCAGGAAAATATCTATCCGGGCTTTCACACGTGCCCCGAATTCACGGAGATGGATTCCCGCAATTTCTTTTTCCTGATATCCGTTTACCACATATCCCCATGCCTCAATTCCTAACCGGTCGGCAAGCCATAAGGTGCGTTCCAGATGTTCTTTTTGTGACAGAACGATGACCGGAGTTGTACCATATACTTTCTTGTAGTTTTCGAGTGTTTGAAAAGTGTCTTCACTTTTGTCTTCGGGATAACATGCTGTATCCGGCACCCCAAGATCATGTAAGGCTGCCATCATTTCCTTTACCTCATGCATCAGGTGATAATCTTCGTAGCCGCTGATTATCAATTTGCTGTGATTGTATTGATGCCATATTGCTGCCGCGGTATCGATGCGTCCTTTAAAGTTCAGGTTGGGTAAGCCTTCCAGATAACCCCGCCCGGCTCCCGGTACAAGTACATGATTTATTTCTTCAAATTTGGATCGGCTCACCATTCGCTTTTCTCCGAACTGCTTCATGTGGTAATAATTGAAGAGAATGATACCGGCGATGAAGAGGGTTATGCTTCCGGTCCTTATCAGAAATTTCATGCGTGGCGAATGTACATGATATCAGGGAGAGAATAAGCAGATACGGGCTTGGTTTTTTCACCACAGTCATTCGCAGCACCTTTCTGCAGGTAATTTGTTGAAATGAATTAACTTTGGCCCAGCATGAAAATTATTATACCGGTTGCCGGAATAGGTTCTAAGCTTCGGCCGCATACGCATACGCAGCCAAAAGCGCTGGTTCCTGTTGCCGGAAAACCTATTTTATCCCATATCGTTGATTATTTAATTTCTGGAGGGTTTAATGAGTTTATTTTTATCATCGGTTATCTGGGTGATAAAATTGAGGATTATATTAAATCAAAGTATCCTAAGTTGAAAGCCTCTTTTGTGGTGCAGGAACCGCGTGAAGGTACCGGTCATGCCGTCTGGCTCGCCAGAGAATTGGTATCTCCTGATGAAGATTTGCTGATTGTTTTGGGAGATACGATTATTGATTTTGATTTGGGGGAACTGGTGAAAATGCCGCACTCTGCTTTGGGTGTCCAGAAAGTGGATGATCCCAGACAGTTTGGAGTTGTGGAAATTGATAAAGAGGGATTTATTACCCGACTGGATGAAAAACCGGTCATACCTAAATCCAATCAGGCCCTGGTGGGTATTTATCGCTTCAATAAAGCCGGGAAACTGATGGAAGCGCTTGATCATATTATCAAGAATAATATCCGTCAGCACGGGGAATTCCATCTTACCTATGGTATTCAAAAGATGATCAGTGATGGTGAAAAAGTCGGGACATTTAAAGTGGGAAGCTGGTTCGACTGTGGCAGTAAATCCAACCTGTTGGAGACAAATGCAGTGTTGTTGAATCGTGAAGCACATGCCTTACAGAAGAAGTTTAATTACCATAATACCATCATTATTCATCCTGTTTCCATCGCAGAGCAATGTGATATCAGTGATTCTATTATCGGTCCCAATGTTTCAATCGGAGAGCATACGATTATTCGTCACTCCATCATTACAAATTCAATTATTGGGGCTTATGCACATCTGGAAACCGCTATTCTTCATCAGAGTATTGTGGGAAGCGATGCCTTTTTAAAGGGGCTCAGTCAAAGTCTGAATATTGGAGATAGTACAGAGATAGATTTTAGTTAAATTATTTAATAGTTGGTTTAAAAAAATATATGTTGGAAAAAGATACAGTGATCTTTAAGTTGATCAATCAGGAATTAAAGCGTCAGCGTCATGGAATCGAATTGATCGCCTCTGAAAATTTTGTTTCAAAGCAGGTGATGCAGGCCATGGGTTCCTGCCTTACGAATAAATATGCAGAAGGCTTGCCGGGAAAGAGATATTATGGCGGCTGTGAAATCGTTGATCAGATTGAGCAACTGGCCATAGATCGCGCGAAGGATCTTTTCGGTGCGGCATGGGCGAATGTTCAACCGCATTCCGGAGCTCAGGCGAATGCAGCAGTGATGTTGGGCGTGTTGAATCCCGGTGATAAGATTATGGGCTTCGACCTTTCTCACGGCGGTCACCTGACTCATGGTTCTCCGGTGAATTTCAGCGGGAAATTGTACAATCCCTGTTTTTACGGGGTGGAGAAAGAAACCGGAACCATTGATTATGATAAAGTAGAAAAAACGGCAAAGAAAGAGAGACCGAAGCTGATGATATGCGGCGCTTCTGCCTATTCGCGCGACTGGGATTATAAGCGCCTTAGAAGTATCGCTGATAGTATTGGTGCCCTTTTATTGGGGGATATCGCACATCCTGCCGGCTTAATTGCCAAAGGAATTCTGAATGACCCGCTTCCACATTGTCATATTATCACAACAACGACGCATAAAACATTGCGTGGCCCCAGAGGGGGAATGATCCTTTTGGGAAAAGATTTTCCGAATCCCATGGGAATAAAAACGCCAAAGGGAGAAGTGCGTATGATGTCTTCGATTTTAGATGGTGCCGTTTTTCCCGGAACGCAGGGTGGACCTCTTGAACATGTCATTGCAGCAAAAGCAGTGGCCTTCGGTGAAGCGCTGAGTGACGATTTCCTTAAGTATACCGTGCAGGTAGTGAAAAATGCCCATGCCATGGCAGAGGCTTTTGTGGAGAGAGATTATAAGATTATTTCCGGAGGAACCGATAACCATCTCATGCTGATCGATCTTAGAAATAAAAATATTTCAGGTAAAGAAGCGGAGAATGTATTGGTCAGAGCCGATATGACCATTAATAAAAACATGGTTCCCTTTGATGATAAAAGTCCCTTTGTAACATCCGGAATGCGACTGGGAACAGCAGCCGTGACTTCCAGAGGGATGAAGGAAGTGCACATGAAGAAAATTGTGGCCATGATTGATAAAGTACTGACCCATCATACGGATGAAAAAGTAGTGATGAAAATGAAGGAGCAGGTAAATGGCTTCATGGAAAAATTCCCACTTTATTAGGTTGATGCAATAGAATCCATAAAATGGCGTTTTGAAAACTTGTATGAATAAACCGGTACGAATTCTACTCCTTGTAGCCAGTCTGGCTTTTGCGGGGGAGTCACTTGCGCAATCCGGTGGAAATAACACGTTCGAGTTTCTTAATCTGGTTGCACCGGCCCGAATTGCCGCTCTCGGTGGAAATGCCATCGCCACACATAGCGACGACATCACACTTGTTTCTCAGAATCCCGCCTTGCTTTCTTCAGAAATGGATCAGCAGGTTTCATTGAGTTATGTGGGATATATTGCGGGAATCAGATACGGCAATGTGATGCTGGCAAAGAGTTTTAATAAAACCGGAAACTTCGCCTTCAATTTACACTACGTTGGCTATGGTACTTTTGATGAGACAAGTGCCACCTCTGAAAAAATGGGAACCTTTAATGCCGGTGAATATGCTTTTAATTTATCCTGGAGTAAATCGCTCGACAGTTCATTGATGCTGGGAACGAATTTGAAATATATTTTATCCTCCTTCGGAGAAAATAGTTCTAACGGCATTGCCGCCGATGTTGGCTTGAACTGGTTCAATGAAGAAAAATTTCTGAGCGCGTCCCTCGTTGTTAAAAATATAGGCCGGCAACTCAAAACGTATGAGGGCAATGAGCAGGAAGATCTTCCCTTTGAAATTCAGGCAGGAATTGCCAAACAACTTCCTAAAGCCCCTTTCCGTTTTTCATTGATCGGTCAACAATTGCAAAAATTTGACCTGACCTATACCGACCCTTCTCAAACCGGTATCGACCCGCTTACTGGAGAGAGTCGTGCAGAGAAAATTACGTTCAGAGATAAACTGGTGCGTCACCTGATCTTAAATGCAGAAATTCTTTTCTCTAAGAATTTTAATTTGCGCGTTGGTTATAATTTTTTAAGAAGAAATGAATTGGGATTTCCGGAGAAAAAAGGGATGAGCGGAATGAGTTTTGGACTGGGATTCCGTGTGAATCGGTTTCAGTTTTCCTATGCTTATAGTGTTTTTAATCCTGCTGCCGGTAGCAATCATTTTACGATTACCACCAATATCAAAAATTTCGCAGCGAAGAAGTAGGGGCGTTGATTTGCTGCTGAAATCAGGAACGTTTCATAGCTCGTCCGACTTCTCTTTTAGCTTCCGCTTCTTTGATGCTATCCCGCTTATCAAACATTTTCTTCCCTTTCGCCAATCCCAGTTCCAGCTTGGCAAAGCCGCGTTCAGTGGTATACAATCGAACAGGAATTAAGGTGACGCCCTTCTCTTTTAACTTCGACATCAGACGTCGTAGCTGATACCGGTGTAAGAGTAATTTGCGTTCACGCCGGGGGGGGTGATTACTATAGCCGCCGTTATCATAAGCACTGATATGAAGATTTTTTATCCATAAATCATCGTTCTTAAAAATACAGTAAGCATCCGTCAGATTCGCTTTCCCTTCTCTTACCGCCTTGATCTCCGTGCCGGTCAATACAATGCCCGCCTCCCAGGTATCACTGATGAAGTAATTGAAACTTGCCTTTCTGTTGATGATATTTACCGTCGCTTCTTTACTGGCCATTTCTGCAAAAGTAAGGAAATGAAAGTCAATAAATTTTTAGAACATGGATATGTCCGCTTACATCCACGAAAGCAACATGTTTTTCTTAGTGAATTTTGCCTGTAGCTATTGGTTTGGCGATTACTCAGTTTCTCCCGGATTCCCTTTTTTGTTTCCGATGACAAGCACAGGAATATCTATCCTATGACGCACTGCATCTACTGTTGATCCCAGAATGAAATCCATCATCGCCTTATGTCCATGAGCACCCATTACCAGCAAATCAGCCTTAATGTCCTTGATGATTTCGGGAATAACCTTGCGCGGATTTCCAAATCCAATTCGTGTTTCGCAATGATAACCTTTGTCAATAAATAATTTTTTGTACGCTTCAATGGTTTCAGTGTCCTTTTGACTTTCGTAATCACTGACTTCTTTACCCAGCCACAAAGCCCCGGCGCTCTCAGTGACATGCAATAAAATATAATCAGCATCCTTTCCTCCCTGAGCAATCGCTCCACTGATGGCTTTACTGTCCATACTTCCAAAATCAAGTGATATGGCAATGCGTTTTGGCTTTTGTTGTGGGGAAAGTTCGATGTCCTTGAACGTGCCATGCGGAATATTAATTTTCCTGTCTTTGCGGCCTTTCATGAATGGGGAGAAGGTGATGTAGATGAGCATGAATCCACTGAATATGGTAATTGGAAGTACCAGATAGCGAAGAAGAAAACTATCACTTCCCTGCAGCCAGTCGTGGAGTTGGCTGATTACCATTTTGACATTTAGACTGACGATAATTGCTGCGCAAAGCCATCCTGCAATTTTTGTCTTGGTGGAGATGGCAAAAACACCCATTTGTTTTTTATCGCTGACAAAATGGATCAGGGGAATAACGGCAAAGCCTAGCTGTAAAGAGAGAATAACCTGACTTAAAATTAATAAATCTCCTGTAGCCTGTTCTCCGTAAATCTGAATGGTGATAACTGCCGGAATGATGGCGATTAATCGCGTAATGAGTCGTCTGATCCACGGAGCAATGCGAAGGTTCAGATAGCCTTCCATCACAATTTGTCCCGCCAATGTTCCGGTGATGGTACTGCTTTGTCCCGCGCTGATCAATGCAATTGCAAAGAGGGTAGGAGCGAGGTTGGTTCCGAGTAAGGGCTCCAGTAACCGGTGTGCATCCATGATGTCCGTCACTTCATGCATTCCTGCTTTGAAGAAGGTACTGGCTGCTAAAATGAGGATGGCTGCATTGACAAAGAAAGCTGCATTTAAGGCAATCGTACTGTCGAGAATATTGAATCGTATGGCTTTTCTGATTTCCTTTTCCGACCGGTCAATTTTGCGGGTTTGAACGAGGGCAGAATGCAGATAAAGGTTGTGCGGCATAACGGTCGCGCCTATGATACCAATGGCGATATATAGCGCCGTTTCGCTCATGGCAGAAGGAATTAAACCGGAAAAAATACCGGATACAGAGGGTTGTGCAAAGAACATCTGCGCGACAAAGGCCATCCCGATAATCGCCACCAGACTGATGATGAAAAGTTCAATTTTCCGGATGCCATAGTTGAGCAGGAACAAGAGCAGGAAGGTGTCCAAAGCGCATATCACCACTCCCCAGATTAAAGGAAGATCAAAGAGCAGATAGAGTCCGATCGCCATCCCCAGTACTTCTGCCAAATCACAAGCCGCTATCGCAATCTCTGCTAAACCATATAAAAAGTAATTCACAAATCCGGGAAACATCTCGCGCGAGGCCTGTGCCAGATCCCGGCCTCTGACAATCCCCAGGCGTGCACTCATACTCTGCAACAGCAAGGCCATTAAATTCGACATCAGCAATACCCAGATCAAACTATAGCCAAACTGACTTCCGCCTGCAATGTCGGTCGCCCAATTGCCCGGATCCATATAGCCGACACTGACCATATAAGCCGGACCAATAAATGCCAGGAGCTTCCTCTTCCAGCTTAAATCTTTTCCAACAGAAATGGTACCATGTACCTCTGACAGGGAGGTGTTATCTTTAGGAGTTGACATACAATTTCATTAAAATGTTTTTTGCAATTTCATGACTGATAAATGTTCCCGAATTATCCTCGAACAGCAGATACATGCTCTTATCAAATTCATCTATTTCCTTCACTGAAAACAGGACACCGGGCATCAAACCTTTTTTTTGGAGGAACTGTAGAAATCCTGCACTATGATCGCTCACACCGCTCACCTGATACTTTTGCGCAGTTTGAGCTTCTGCAAGACTTAGGGATCCTGATGGAAGTAGTTTACCATTTGTATCCGGAATCGGATCTCCGTGCGGATCTACTTTAGGATAACCCAAAAATGCATCTAAGCGGCTGACCAGTTCATCAGAACTGACATGCTCCAGCTCCTCCGCCATATCATGCACCTCATCCCATCTGAATTTTAAAACATCCGTCAAAAAAACTTCCCAAAGGCGATGTCGGCGAATAATGCTCAGTGCAACCCGTTCGCCTTTTCTGGTGATCCGAACGCCCTTATAACGCTCATATTCGATCAGATTTTTCTCAGAAAGCTTCTTTAACATATCCGTGACCGATGCTGAACTCGTCGTGAGTGAATCGGCAATCTCTGAAGTTAAAACCGGATTCGGATGTCCGACACTCAGATGATAAATGGATTTCAGATAATTTTCTTCGGTGGATGTGGTCATATCCCTTAAATTCTTGACAAATGTAATAATTAATTTAGATTACTCTAAAATATTATTTCAGGTAATGGAATTGGTAATTTTTATAATCTTGCACCAATGTATAAACTGTTGATTCGTCCATTATTATTTATGATGAACCCGGAAAAGGCGCATCATTTCACTTTCAATTTATTGAAGAATGTTTTTAAAATACCTGGTTTCGAAATACTTATAAAATCAATTTATGCATACAGAAAGCCTGCTTTCAGGAAAACGCTTATGGGACTCGATTTCCCTAACCCAATCGGTTTAGCGGCAGGATTTGACAAAAATGCAGGTTTGTACCGTGAATTGGCTGCCTTTGGTTTCGGCTTTATTGAAGTCGGTACGGTGACTCCATTGCCCCAACCCGGAAATGAGAAACCTCGTATGTTTCGATTACCTGATGATCATGGACTAATCAATAGAATGGGCTTCAATAATGAAGGCGTAAAAGCGATGGTTGATGCATTAAAAAATCGTCAGGCCGGCTTGATTATCGGAGGAAATATTGGCAAGAATAAAGTAACTCCTAACGAGCAAGCTGTAAACGATTATGAGATTTGCTTCAGGGAACTTTTTCCCTATGTGGATTATTTTGTGGTGAATGTCAGCTCTCCCAATACTCCCGGACTTCGCGAATTGCAGGAGAAAGAACCACTCACCTTGCTTTTGAAACGTCTTATGGAACTGAATGCCGTAAAGAATCCTAAACCGATACTTTTAAAAATTGCTCCCGATTTGACGAATTCACAATTGGATGAGATTGTCGAAATTGTAAAAGAGTCCAAAATACAAGGAATCATTGCCACAAATACCACCATCTCGCGAGAGGGTTTGAAAAGCAAGGAGGAGTTGCAGAAGGAGAGTGGCGGATTAAGCGGTTTGCCGGTGAAGAAGCGCAGTACGGAAGTGATTCGGTATTTGCGTCAAAAGGCAGGTAAGGATATGGTTATCATTGGTGTTGGAGGAATTTTTAATGCGGCGGATGCGAAGGAGAAATTAAATGCAGGTGCGGATCTCCTTCAAGTGTATACCGGATTTATTTATGAAGGTCCGGGAATGATTAAGAAAATTCTAGAGGAGCTTGAACACTAGATAAAGTTGTTTGACATCTGTTGTTGAGATGGTAAATAAATAAATTTATTACGACTTAAACTATTGATATACAAATCTAATTTTAGATAAATACAGCGGAATCGAGGTGTGCCGTAGCGCTTTTATCCGTGAGTTGAATGCTTTTTTCACCAATCCCTGAATTCAAAAGTGTTGATTTTAAGACGCTGTTTGTTGGTAAAACATTAACGAAATAGGTCTAAATTCTTGTGCCTTTCCTAAATTTGCAGGAAACGTAAAATAAAAATGAAAAAATTATTCTTCCTGGGTGTAATAGCAGTAGCGCTCTCATCCTGTAGCCAAACAGCCAACAACGAAAACAATGAAGCAAATGCTGATTCTTCAGCGGCGGCCACACTTCAGTTCGGTGCTAAAATCGATGAAGCCGGTGCGATTTCAATGGACTCATTACTGGCCATGGTGAATGCAGGAAATGCAGATATTAATGGTGTGAAAGCGGAAGGCAAGGTGAATGAAGTTTGTCAGGCGAAAGGCTGCTGGATGCAATTGGATAAAGGAGATGGAACAACCATGAGAGTGACGTTTAAGGATTATGGTTTCTTCGTTCCTAAGGATTGCGGAGGAAAATCGGCTATTATCCTCGGACATGCTTACATGGACACTACAGCCGTTGAAGATCTTCGTCACTATGCAGAAGACGCAGGGAAATCCAAGGAAGAAATTGAAAAAATTACTGAGCCTGAAGTGGAACTCGCTTTTGAGGCAGAAGGGGTATTAATTAAGTAAATTAAATTGATAATGTAGAGAACCCGCAGCGAAATGGCGGGTTCTTTCATTCATAAAGAGATGGAAAAAGTAGAGTGGGTAGAATGTCCGAGAGATGCCATGCAAGGGTTGTCATGGTTCATTCCGACTGCTCAAAAAGTGAGCTACCTCAATTCCTTACTTGATGTTGGCTTTGATGTGTTGGATTTTGGCAGTTTTGTTTCGCCAAAAGCTATTCCGCAGTTGAGAGATACTGTAGATGTATTGAAGCAATTAAAGCTGAACGATAGGACTTCGCTCTTGGCTATCGTGGCCAATAAAAGAGGGGGAGAAGAAGCTGCTGCTTTTGATGAAATTAAATTCATGGGTTTTCCGTTTTCTATCTCCGAAACATTCCAGCAAAGAAATACCAACAGTAGTATACTCGATTCCGTTGCTACAGTGGAATACCTGCAGTCACTTGCAGTAAAAAATAATAAAGAATTAGTCGTCTATATCAGTATGGCCTTCGGGAATCCTTACGGCGACGAATGGAATGCCGACATCGCGATGAAGTGGGTAGATAAAATTGCCGGGCTTGGCGTGAAAACAATAGCGATGTCGGATACCGTTGGAGTGGCAAAGTCCGCTGATATCCGTCTGATTTTTGAAGCATTAATTCCTGCCTTTACGAAAGTGAAATTTGGGGCACATCTCCATTGTACTCCTGATAACTGGAATGAAAAAGTCACCGCGGCCTGGGAAAGTGGTTGCCGTCGATTTGATAGTGCCATGAAGGGCTATGGCGGATGTCCAATGGCGAAGGATGAACTGGTAGGGAATCTGGCATCAGAAAATCTCTTCCGTTTTTTAAATGAAAATAAGGTGAATACGAATGTGAATGCCAATAATTTCGAAAATGCGCTCTCAAAAGCTGCCGCTGTGTTCGCTGAACCCTTGGCAACATAAGTGAGTATAAACCGTTATAGTCACGATTAATATTTTAGTCTTCTTAAAAATACCAATTAAATAGAAAAAAATGCAGTTACGTCTTTGGATTATCAGCTTGTTTACAGTGTTCTTGTCAGGAAATGCGTTTGCTCAGCAACCCGGTTATCTGGAGTTATTGGGTAATGTTCAACAGGATGGAAAAGGTTTGGAGGGCGCTGAAATCAAAGTGATGAAGGGTACTGAAGTATCCGATAACCTCATGTCATCTGCCGGCGGTAAGTTTATTTTTAATCTGGATCTCGGTCATAGTTATACGATCGTATTTTCTAAAAATGGAAGTATTACCAAAACAGTGTTGATCGATACAAAAGTGCCGGCACAGTACAATAGCCAGATCTTTAGTTTTAAATTTAAAATGGATCTCTTCAAAGCTCCGGAAGGACAAGAGCCACCGAAAGAAGCAGCTCCTCCCGTAGCGAAGCTTTCTTATTCCGATGCCTATGAAGATTTCGATTACGATCCTGAATATTCTAAATCCAGAAAAGTGGAAATGGATGTCGTGAAACAGAAGATGGCGACAGAAGTGGCGAAGCAAGAAGTTGCTAAAAAACTTGCAATGGAAAAAGCAACTCAGGATTCCATTGCAGCAGCACGTAAATTGCAACTGGCTGCCGATAAAGCACGTCAGGATTCATTGTCGAAGGAAAGAGAAAAGCAACGCCTGGAAGCATTGGAATTAGCGAAGATTGAAAAGGCGCGTGAAGATTCTATTGCAAAGGAAAAAGAGAAACAACAAGCTGAAGCTGCTTTAATTGCTAAACGTGAAAAAGCAAGTCAGGATAGCATCGTAGCAGTGGAAAAAGCCCGTCTTGCAGCGGAAACAGCAGCCAATGCGCGGTTAAAAGCATCGCAGGACTCCATAGCAAGAATTTTAGAAAAGCAACGTCAGGATTCTCTTATTGCAGCGAAAGAACGTGAGAAAATCGAGAACCAGTTAAGAGATAAAGCCAAAGCCGACTCTCTCGCCAATGTGAGAGAACAGGCACGTTTAGCAGAGATCGCTCGTCAGGCACGTGAAAAAGCGGTGGCCGATTCATTGGCTGTCGTGAAGGAAAAAGCCCGTCTCGAAGCCATGGAATTAGCTGCACGTGAAAAGGCGGAGAAGGACTCGATTGCCAAAGCGGAAGAGAAAGCGAAACAAGAAGCATTGGCGGCGGCTAAAGAAAAAGAACGGTTGGATGCAATTGCCCGTGAAAAAGCGAAGCAGGATTCATTGGCGAATGCGAAGGAGCAAGCCCGCATGGCAGAAATTGCTCGTCTCGCGCGTGAAAAAGTGGTAGCCGATTCATTGGCGACGGCAAAAGAGCAGGCAAGAGTAGCTGAATTGGCGCGTGTGGCAAGAGAGAAAGTGGTGGCGGATTCGTTGGCGGCTGTGAAGGAAAAAGCCCGTCTGGAGGAGATGGAAAGGGCCGCTCGCGAAAAAGCAGAGAAGGATTCAATCGCAAAGGCGGAAGAAAAAGCAAAGCAGGAAGCCTTAGCTGCTGCTAAAGAAAAAGCCCGACTGGAAGAAATAGCAAAAGCGGAACGTGAAAAGGCCGAAAGAGAAGCATTAGCTCAGGCGAAGGAAAAAATGAGGCAAGACTCCATCGCGGAAGTAAAGGAACGTGCAAAGCAATTGGAATTACAGCGTGAAGCTCGCATAAAGTTGCAACAGGATTCGCTCGAAGCCGCCAGGAAGGCACAGGAAGAAGAAGCCGCCCGTATCGCAGCAGAAATGCGCAAGAAGCAGGAAGAGGAAAGTGAGCAAAAACGTTTAGCCGAAATAGAAGCTCAGAAAAAGGCATTGGCAAATCCTCAACAAAATACTCCGGCGAAGAAGGGTGCTTCGGATATCAGTGCCTATAAATTTGATTTCGACAAGCAGTTCATGGCTGAAGGTATTGCTCAGGATACGATTACTGAAACCAATCGAACGATCTTTAGATCTGTGGTAAAATCAAAAGCAATTCAAGCCACCTATTTGAAGGTGACTTACAGCTATGGCGGTGTGTTCTTCTTTAAAAATAGTCAGAGTATTACGGAGAACACCTACAACATGGAGATGGACGCTCATCGAAAGTCGCTCAAGTAATTTAAAGAAACAGAGTACAGCAAGAAGTCATTTTTCAAACGGCCAGTGTCGTTCGTTTTTCGCCTTTACTCGTATCTTTTAGTGCGGTTTTTCAATTTCAATTTATTAATAGATTTAGATTAACAGGGACATATTGTTTACGGCTTTTAGCCCCACTTGTGCTAAAGCTTCGGTCAGCAGGCCCATTTGTGTTAGGGTTTCGGTCGGCAGGCACTTAAGAACGGAGGTTGTACAGATGGATTGGCAGAAAACATCACGCAGCTTTTGAAGATGAATAGAATCGCTTTTTATTGGAGATTCGAATATACTTTTCGACCATAAATTAACTTAGTTTTGAATAAAAGAATATTCTGATAATGAAATCTCCTGTTTAAACGCAGCGACCGCCGCGAACCCGCCGCGAACGCAGCGTTTAGGTTTGGAATCGTTACTGCACTGGATGGTGTTTTAATCACTCTAATTTCCATTACACCTCCTCTTAGTGCGGTTAAAGTAGAAAACCATTAACTTAACCGACTGAATTCAGTTAACTTATAATTTCCCCCGTGAATGCAGGTACTAGTCAGAAAAAATAGTGAAAGTATTACAGAGAACACCTACAACATAGAGATGGACGCTCATCGAAAGTCGCTCAAGTAATTTAAAAAAACAGAGTACAGCAAGAAGTCATTTTTCAAACGGCCAGTGTCGTTCGTTTTTCGCCTTTAAGAGAAAGGCTATCGTGCCGCTGAAAATAACGATGAGCCCCGCCAGCATGAAGGAGGGACCCGTAGAATAAAATATCCACAGCCATATCGCCGTTGCCAGAATAACCGGTAACGGATAGAATGGCATTTTATAAGGGAGATGCGCAGTTCCAATCCTCCTTCTGAGCAACACGACTCCGATAGCTTGTCCGGCAAATTGAATCAAGATGCGCATGGCCAGTATGGCGGTGATGACTTCGGAGAGTTTAAAAAGCATACTGAAAATAAAGGCTGTCGAACCAAGTGCCAGTAAGGAGATATGGGGGAAGTGTCGGGTAGGATGGACGCTGGAAAAAGCTTTGAAAAATTCTCCTTCTTTGGCTGCGGCATAGGGCACTCGTGAATAGCCCAGCATCACCGCAAAGAGACTGGCAAAGGCCACCCATAATACCATAATAGTCGCCCACATGGCAGCCGAAGGACCATATACCCTTTCAATAAAAGTGCTGACGATAAACTCAGAATGTTGCGCCTCGTTCCAGGGAATCACAGCAGTAACACTTACATTCAATAAAAAATACAATACTGTAATTCCGAATACGGATAAAAACATACTCCTTGGAATGTTCTTTCCCGGATTTTTAATCTCACTCCCCAGATGACATACATTGTAATAGCCCAAATAAGAGTAAATCGTTTTTACCATGGCCGCACCAAAGCCGGCACTGAAGAGCAAGGAAATATCGGCATCAGCAACCATTTCCCGGACAGGAGCACTCATGTTCCCGCTCGTAAACCCTCCCCAGATGATCCATCCTAAGGTGCCAATTACTCCCAGCCAAAGTAAGGTGCTGATTTTACCGATGGTTTCTATTTTTCGGTAAAGCAATGCCGTTAGTGAAACGACTACCAGTCCTGAAACAATTCTACGGCTTACTTCATCCAAAGGCATCAGGTAGCCCGCATATTGTGCAAATCCTATTGATCCACTTGCTACCACCAACGGTGCCTGAATGAGGGTTTGCCAGGTATAAAGGAAGGAGAAGAGTCTTCCCCATTTTTTCTCACCATAGGCTTTTCTTAAAAAATTAAAACTTCCTCCCGCCTCCGGATAGGCCGCTCCCAACTCCGACCAGATCATGGCATCAATGAAAGAAAGAAGTGCCCCCGCAATCCATGCCAACAGAAACTGGGGTCCTCCGATATAAGATATGACCAGGGGGTAAAACCACAAAGGGTCCGATTCCAACCATATCGATCATATTGATAACCGTGCTATGGAAGAGTCCCAGCCTTCGCTCCAGTCCCGCTTGTTGCATCAACTTCATGTATCGAAGATAATTATTTCTAGTTGATGCGAGGTAGGAACTAAATGGTTCAACAGGAATGGGACAAAACATTCCTTCCTTATTTTGATCTTTTTATTTTAAACACTATCCTTGTGCTGTTAACCTGAAAATATATATTTATGTTGCTCGTTGCAGATTCCGGATCAACCAAGGCGGATTGGCTATTGTACGATGGTCAGACAGTGAAAGGACCTTATCATACGATGGGCTTTAATCCGTTTTTTCATTCTACTGATTTTGTATATCAGACGTTGATGGAAGAGCCGGAAATGCTCAACATCAGGGAGAGCATTACAGCTGTTAAATTTTTTGGCGCGGGATGTTCCAGTGCTGCCAGGAATGAAATCATCGCCGCCGGACTTCGTCGGTTTTTTACGGGTGCAGATGTCCTCGTTGAGCACGATTTGCTTGCATCGGCACTGGCAACTTGCGGAAATGAGCCGGGCATCGCCTGCATCATTGGTACCGGCAGTAATTCCTGCTGGTTTGATGGAAAAAATGTACACGAAAAAAATTACGGATTAGGCTATGTCCTCGGTGATGAAGGCAGTGGTTCTTACTTCGGAAAAAAATTACTGACCTGGTATTTATACGGTCGACTCCCTCAACCTTTAGCCGATGATTTCAAACAAACATACGGACTCGATAAAAATAGTATCATCGATAAAGTCTACAAAGAACCCAATCCAAATGTATGGCTGGCTTCCTTCACCCGGTTTCTCTCGAAGCATTACGAAGATCCCTTTATCAAAATTTAATCCTCCAGGGCATGCGTGACTTTGCCGATCTCTATATCTGCGATTATCCCGACTTCAAAAAAACCAAAGTCCATTTCGTCGGATCAGTAGCCTATATATTCAGTAAAGAGCTGAATGAAGTTGCAAAAGAAAAAGGGTTTACCGTAGGGAAAATTATTAAACAGCCTATTGATGATTTGATGAATTTTTATAGCAAAATGAAATAGAATAGATCGAAACACTGTTTCACAATAATAATTGAAATTTCAGTTGAATTGAATTCGTCGTCTATAAAGGAATTCTCCTTTTTAACCCCACCTACGCTAACGGTGTGCGCCAAAACTTAAGCGATGGCGTAAACTACGAAGTCCGAAGGCCCGTCAGGAATTATCATAATAAATCATAATAATCATAAGCAATCTGCGGCCTATGTGACGGGAGAGATACCGATGAATGCGGTGGCGAAGGGGGTTTATCTTGTGAATCTAATTACTGAGTCGGAAAGTGTTTCGTCAAAAACTATCAAATTTTAGTTGCATAGAGATCGTCGTCTTCCAAGGAATTTTCCTTTTTAACCACTAAGGCACTGAGGAGCACTAAGGATCACGGAGGACTTTTCTTAAACCAACAACTCTATATTCATTCAAAACATTCATCAACTCATCAATTCATCAATCTTGTCTCCCGAAAGGGAGATCATCAATTCCTTTTTGTTTTCGGCAATTTTTATTTCAATATAACGCCGTCGGCTACGAAGGGTTGCGCGTTGCCGCCGTTGCGGATGATGTCACGGATGATGGTGGAGGAGACAGGTGCGTATTGCGGTGAGGAAAGTAGAAAGATGGTTTCGATTCCTCTTTCCAGATAATGATTCATCTGGGCAATGGCCCTTTCAAATTCAAAGTCGGCGGATGTGCGGAGGCCTCGTAAAATAAACCGCGCTTGTACTTTTTTGCAGAAATCAACCGTGAGTCCGCTGTAGGATTCAACGGAGATTTGTGGATAGTCAGAAAAACTATTCTTTATCCATTCTACTCTGTCCTGCAAGGGAAACATTTATTGTTTGGGGGTGTTATGTCCGACACCTATGATGATCTTGTCAAATAAATCCAGTGACCTCGTGATGACATCCACATGTCCAATGGTGATAGGGTCGAAACTTCCGGGGAACAGGGCGATTCTTGACATGGTGCTGGTTTTTGAAATGAATTACTATTTTAAGTGATGTCGGTATCAGTTTCATTCTTGAAAAATGAAAAGGAAACCTGACTGTATTTTCTGGTTTCAATATAGTTTTTCAAAGGGCTGAGATTATTAGTACTCCCGTGTTCAATGATCAATACTCCGTTTTTATTCAGGAGATTTCTTTCGAAGACTATTTCTGCCAGACTTTCTGCCGGCGTTTGGTCAAAGGGTGCATCGGCAAATATGATGTCAAAAGTTCGGTCTGTTTTTTTTAACCAGGTTAACGCATCGGATTGAATGGCCATGATGCTTTTTGGTGCCTGCAGGAGTTCAAGGGTGCTGTTGATGAATTTTATGCAGGCCGGGTGATTGTCAACAGCGACCAGATGCTCGCATCCTCTCGATAAAAATTCATAGGTGATACTTCCCGTTCCGGCAAAGAGATCGACAACTTTTAGTTTTTTAAAATTGTAACGACTGGCCAGCATATTAAAAAGTCCCGATTTGGCGTAATCAGTAGTAGGCCGGACAGGCAAAGTTTTTGGCGCTGTTAGCTGTCTCCCTTTATGAATTCCACTTATAATGCGCACAGGTATTGATTAAAGAGTCCGACATACTGATGAGCCGATAAACGATCAAAGCCATAACTATACTCTAAAACCTCTGTTCTCTCTCCCAAACGAATATTCCTGATATATTTTCCGGCTAACATCCAGTGAGAAGATGTTTTTTCAATCTCTCCGTAAAAAACAACAGCAACCTGATCCGCATTTAATTGCAATTGCTCTATGGAAAATAGTAAATAATAAATTAAATCTTCCGACGATTGATAAGGGAAACTGTTGAAGAATTTTAATTCGCTGCCATGCGTGATGGCAATGTCAATGTTTAGAGGTCGAACCATAACGGCGACCGCAGGAGTGCTTTCATGTTTATGCAAGCGCAATTGGTTTTCAATGAAACTGCTTCCTGCAAAATACAATGCGGCTTCTTTATAAATGGTTCCCGTTTCTTTCAGTAACTCTTCCGGAACAGCATACACCAAATGTGCATTTGCGGATGGAACAGCATCTGCGTAAAAGCGATCATCATCCTTTATTCTGGAAGTCAGGCTCAATATGTCTTTCAATTGATCCTTAGAAAATAATGGATTCGGGACCAGACTATGTTTCGTACTATACACCGAAAGGATGACCTGTTGGGGTTGAAGTTGATTTAACAATTCATCCATTTCAAGTAACTGGGTAAAAGCTCCCGGTTTATAATCATCGCTATCACTTTGCGTACTATCACTAACGATATGGTAATCCTTTAAAGCGACTGCTTTCTGTCGCTGTTTATCGATGATGGCATAGCTGATACGATTCCGGTCAAAGAGCAGCAAGAGGAGTGAGGAAGTAACCATTCCTTGCGAAAAAGATTCATCTACCTGTTGCGTCTTGAGTGTAAATTGCAGTGCCGTTTGTACCATCCGGTAACAAAAGTAGGAATTCTTGCGAAGATCGTGACAGAGATGGGCGTATCCATATGATAATTAGTGGGTTAAGCAAATTTTTAAACGACCCACTGCAATTGAAAAGGAAGGCTGATCTTTGAGCTATCTTAGAATCGTGATCAGGACAACCATTTCATCCCAGCTTTACCATCGTATCAGCGGCTTTCTGGAATTTCAACCTACATCGGGTCAGGAATTATTTCTGAGAAAGTTTTCTGAATTTGCAGCCGATGATGTTCCCGGAATTTTCTTGCTGAAGGGTTATGCGGGTACCGGCAAAACGACCATGATGGCGGCATTGACTTCCGCGTTCACCAATATTATTCTTCTCGCACCAACAGGAAGAGCCGCAAAAGTACTTTCTTCCTATACCGGAAAACCAGCTTTTACAATACATAAACATCTTTATCGTCCTGCCCTTACCAGTGATGGACGTATCATGCTTCGTTTGGCAGATAATGTTTACCGAAAGACCTTGTTTATTGTGGATGAGGCCTCGATGATTTCGGATGCCGCGATTGATGATCCTTCGGCTACTTTTCCGGGAGTCAATTTGCTCAGTGATTTGATTCGATATGTTTTCAGCAGCCCTGCTTGCCGGTTGATGCTGGTGGGAGATTCGGCGCAGTTGCCTCCTGTTCACTTTGAACATAGTCCTGCATTGGATCCCGATCATATACGTGCAAAATTCAAGATGACGGTGTATTCCACTGAAATGACAGAAGTGGTTCGTCAGAAGGAGCAAAGCGAAATACTGACTAACGCTACTCATATACGTAATCTGATCATCAGCGATGAAAATAAAAATATACCGGAGATAGTTGAAAAGGGTGCTGTGCTACGCATGAATCCCCGCGATTTACCGGAATCACTGATTGATTATTATCGGCAATATGGAAAGGATAATGTGATCGTCATTACCCGTTCCAATCGTGCTGCTATTCAGTATAACCGTATGATCCGTTTCCAGACTTTATGGATGGAAGATGAAATAGGAGGGGGAGATAACCTGATGATCGTAAAAAATAATTACCATTGGCTGCCCTCTGATCATCCCGCCGGTTTTATTGCCAATGGAGATGTGATGGAAGTGTTGAAGGTGTTTCACTTTGAAGAACGCTATGGTTTTCGGTTTGCGATGGCTACGCTGCATTTACCGGACTATCCCGATGAACCATCCTTCGAGGCGATGATCATGCTGGACACCCTCTCCAGTGAAGCGCCTGCACTCGTGCAAACCGATCAGAACAAATTGTATGATGCCCTCCATGTGCATTATCAGGAGGAAGAACCGGATAAGCGGAGAAGAAATGCATTGATAAAAAAGGATCCGCACTACAATGCCCTGCAGGTGAAGTTTGCTTATGCCGTAACTTGTCATAAAGCCCAGGGCGGTCAATGGCCGATTGTTTTTGTGGATCAGGGTTATTTGACGGAGGAGATGCTCGATAAAGGCTATTACCGCTGGCTCTATACGGCTTTTACCCGTGCTTCTGAAAAATTATTTCTTCTGAATTTTGATGAAAAGTTTTTCAAATAATTGATACTTTTGGGGAGGTTGTTTTTCGCGGGTGTTTATTAGTTGAATATCGAATAGGATGTTAAATTATAAGCACCTGAATTGAAAATAGCTTGCAAATATGTGTCATTAGCTCAGTTGGTTTAGAGCATTACCTTGACAGGGTAGGGGTCACTGGTTCGAATCCAGTATGACACACAAAAATTTCTATTTGCAAGACTTTTCTCCTGATTTGAAAATTTTCTCGAATTTTTAGATGAATACAATTACTTTATCCCGGAAATTCGACTGTGTTTTTCGATCATAAATTAATATTAGTTTTTAATAAAAGAATATTCTGATAATTAAATCTTCTGTTAAAACGCTGCGTTCGCGGCGGGTTCGCGGCGGTCGCTGCGTTTAAACTTAGAATCGTTACTGCTTTGGATGGTGTTTTAATCACAATAATTTGCATTATACCTGGACTTAGTGCGATTAAAGTAGAAAACCATTCACTTAAACGGCTGGATTAAGTTAACTCATAATTTCACCCGTGAATGAAGGTACAAGTCAGGAAATATAGAGTAGGGGAGAGTTAAGATTTTTTAAAAACTATTTCTGCTGATGTACTTCAAAACTTTTCATATGTCCCGGTTTGCAGCAGGATTGTTCTTCCTCTTTCATCATAGATCCACGGTGAATAAGAAAGATGGCCAACGCAATCGCAATCACAGGCGTAATTTTATTGACGAAATTCCTCGCTTTGATGGAAATAAAGGAGCCGGATAAAGCCAGGGTAAGCATCATGGGCACGGTGCCGAGGCCGAATAGAAACATATAAGTCGCACCTTCCATCGGACTTTTCGTTGTTGCTGCTCCTGCCATAGCCAGATAAACGAATCCGCAAGGCAAGATCCCATTCACCACTCCGAATGAAAACAAGGAAGCAATAGAATGATGCTTCAAAAGTTTACCAAATACTTTTTTTAATTGAAAGGAAAATCCGGCAAATCGATGATTAATTTTCGTGAGGATTTTCTGATTCGTGAGCAGTACCATGACGATGATCAGTATGCCACTTAAAATGCTGATATCACTTTGCCAGCCTCGAATGGATAATGTTTTTCCTAAAAATCCGGCTATAGTTCCCAATATAGAATACGTCACTACGCGTCCCAGATTATAGGCTATTCTTCCTCCGAGCAAGTTTAAAATACTACCATTTCCGGTGGGCAATGCCATGGCAAGCGGACCACACATACCTGCACAGTGAAAACTGCCAAAGAATCCTACAGAGAGTGCCGTCCAGTAAAAAACGTCCATTATTGCACGTATATTCTTTCTTCCTGATAAAGGGGTGTGTCACCGTGCTCCCAGGTGGTCTGGATTCTCCAGTAACCTTTGGCCATTGTAGCTGCAGAGATCACTTGTTTTCCATTCATGAACTGTACAGGAATTTTAAAATCCAGCTTCGAATTATCCGGACGAAACATCACTATTTCGCCTTTGATTTTCCCCGGTTCGTTTGCAGGGTATTCAATATCTATCGAGTTCGTTGCAGCATTAAATGAAATTTGAAGCCGGTTTCCGCTTTTCTCATTGTTATTCATCCGGTCAATTTGATCCTGGAATTTTAATTCCTTCTCGTAATAATCCGGTGTCACTAAATCCACATCTTCCTGAACACATTTGTAAACAAGGAAGAGCATCCCGGCAACGAAGCCCGTGTACAGTATAAATATTCGATATCCCCAGCTCATCTTTTTAATTGGTTGGTCCTATGAAATTGGTAGTAGTTTCATCCGCAACAACTCCATTGGATAGTATTTGAATGTGCACTTTTGTTTTGGTTGATTTAATTAAACTTTTATCAAGGATGGCAAAGAATTCCCCTTCTGAAATATCCTGCTCCTTCAATATAGTTATTCCATTTCCCACCCATTTGATTTCTCCCGCTGGCTCTAAGATACGGATTTCAATGGGCATATCCTTAAACGTTTTATTGACTACTTTAATGTTGTAGAGATTACTGACTTTATTGTTCTCTTGTTTTTGAAACAACATTCCGGGTGTTCTTAAAATGGTAGCTTCCACATCGGTTCTGATGGCCAGAAGGGTAATCAATACGCCAAGTAATATAGTAAGTACGATGGAGTATCCAATGATTCTCGTGGTGACCTTGAATTTCACGCCCGTTTTGATGGCTTCTTCACTGGTATATCTGACTAAACCTCTCGGCTTCTCAATTTTATCCATGATGGCATCACAGGCATCTATGCAAGCGGTGCAATTCACGCATTCCATCTGTGTACCGTTACGAATATCAATTCCCGTTGGACAAACCTGCACGCATTGATGACAGTCGATGCAGTCCCCGTTGGTGCGTACTTCGCCTTTATGTAATTTCCCACGGGGCTCACCTCTGTTATAATCATAGGCAATCACCACAGAATTTTTATCCAGCAATACCCCTTGCAATCGTCCATAAGGGCAAACAACGATGCAGGCTTGCTCTCTGAACTTAGTATATACCCCATAAAATACAGCGGTGAAAATTACCAGTGAAATCAAAGTGCCCATGTTTTGCGAGGGACCCTCTGTAATCATGGCTTCCAACTCATCAATACCAATCAGATATGCTAAAAAAGTATTGGCAATGATAAAGGAGATTAGAAAAAATATACTATTCTTCAATAGCTTCTTTCTAAGCTTCCTGGGATTCGGAGCTTCTGCATTGAGGGCTTTCTGTTGCATGTAATCGCCTTCAATCAGGTACTCGATCTTTCGGAACACCATTTCCATAAATATTGTTTGCGGACAAGCCCATCCGCAAAATAATCGACCAAACAAGGCGGTGAAAAGAATAATGAACACGATGAAGGTGAGCATCGCAAGTACAAACAAATGGAAATCCTGTGGCCAGAATGCAATTCCGAAAATGATAAATTTTCTTTCCAGTATATTGAACAACATCAATGGATGTCCGTTCACTTTTAAGAAGGGTCCGGTAAACAGTAGGGCGAGAAAAATCCCGCTTACAATGGTTCGTTTATTGTAAAATCGTCCGGACGGTTTTTTAGGATAAATCCAGTTTCTCTTTCCTTCTTTTGAAATAGTGGCTACACTATCACGGAAAGATCCTGCCGGATCAAATGGTGGCACCTTCTCTGTATTCATTTATTATTTTGAAGGTACTGCAGCTTCAGCAGTGACCGTTTTTACACTATCAGTAACAACAGTTGTACTATCCTGCCCAACCGGAGTGGAGCCTGCTTCCAGCCATTTCTCTCCCTCAGGAGCTTTTCCATTTGCCGGTTTTGTGCCTTGCAAAGTAAGAATATAACTGGATACTTGCTGAATTTGTTTTGGACTTAACTGGCTTTTCCATGAAATCATTCCCTTGGCAGGAACACCGTTTGTAACCGTAGTGAAAATGTTTTTTATTCCACCTCCATGTATCCAAAACTCATCGGTGAGGTTCGGACCAACAGTTCCTTCTCCACCCGGACCATGACAAGCCACACAGTTTTTCGTGTAGATATCTTTTCCACTTCCAAGTCCTTCCGGAGTATTCAATGCGGTAACATTTTCAGGTGAGATGAAATCCGCCATTTTAGCCTGTCGCTCCTTGATTTTTTGTTCTGCCATTGCAATTTCATTGTTGTATTCTTCTACTTGCAATGGACCGGTATCGAAAATATGGAAATGTACGATGTAGATGACCGCCCAGATGATGGTAAGGTAAAATCCCCAAATCCACCACGGTGGTAAGCTGTTGTCCAATTCTTTTATACCGTCATAATCGTGATCCAGCATTACATCCGCTTCCTTTTCTACCGGTACTGCCTTGGTGAGAAAGTTTCTGTCGAACCTTGTCCAGAAGGAAGGAGCGTGAAGTTCCTCATAGGCACTTTTTTCTTTTTCTATAGCAATAATCTGTTTTTTCTCTTCCGGTAATAAACCATATGCCAATAAACGTATAGTTCTTGTAAGAGCAATAATTACGACCAGCATGATGATGAAAACAAAAGTGAGAAGATAGAAGCTGGGATTATAAAAGAGCTCCGGAACGCTTGGCTTTTCAGCGACTGTGGTCGCAGCATTTTGTCCAAATGCACGAATTGCAGAAATCATACTTATCATTCCTGCCATTATGATGGAGAAGGTATATCGGTTCATACGGTGTATTGATCGGTGTTTGAATCGTTTTTCTGTAAGGGTAAGTGACTCAACATGTCTAAATGTTGTTTGTCGGCTTTGATAAGGTAACTGATTAATACAGTGAAGAACAGGAAGAATATAATCAGCGATATTATTGGATAGATACTGATCCCGGCGATGCTTTCTAAATATTGTCGATACATGTTTTCGTTTTTTTTAATGGTGCACTTATCGTGAAGCTTTAATGTCAGTTCCCATTCTTTGCAAATAGGCGATCATGGCAATGAGTTCTTTGTTCGCAGCAATACTCACATCATTTTTCTTGAGGTCGGCAACGATGCTTTCCGCTTGCTTCATGAGATCGGCATTCGCTTTTTCATCATAACCTTCAGGATAAGGAACGCCCAAAGTTTGCATAGCACGAATTTTTGCAGGTGTACTGCTGATGTCCAGATCATTTTCAGCCATCCAGTCGTAGGCAGGCATAATAGAACCGGGCGACATGGTAGTTGGATCAATCATATGGTGATAATGCCATATGTTGGGATATTTTCCTCCAATACGATGTAAATCCGGACCGGTACGTTTAGATCCCCATTGGAAAGGATGATCGTAAACAAATTCGCCAGCTTTGGAATATTCGCCGTAACGTTCGGTCTCGGATCTGAATGGTCGGATCATTTGTGAGTGGCACGTGTAACAACCTTCTCTGACATAAATATCTCTGCCTTGTAATTCGAGTGGAGTATAAGGCTTCACACTGGCAATGGTTGGAATGTTTGATTGCACTAAGAAGGTCGGAATGAACTCTACAATACCTCCAATCAATACAACAACTGTACTGAGAAGTAACATCTGTATCGGACGGCGCTCAATCCATCTATGCCAATGTCCATCATGTATTTTTTCGTTCGGATCTAATGCAGGTGCTTCTGCGGCCTCTTCTTCATTCAATGTACCTGATTGCATGGTCTTCATCAGGTTATACACCATTACTATGGCGCCAATGAAGAACATCAAACCTCCCAATGCACGTAACTTATACATCGGTATGATCTGCGTAACCGTCTCTAAAAAATTAGGATATTGAAGTACGCCGTCCGGTGTAAAGTCTTTCCACATTAAACTTTGTGTAAATCCGGCCCAGTACATCGGTACGGCATAAAAGAGAATTCCCAATGTCGCAATCCAAAAATGGAAGGAAGCGAGTTTCTTGGAATGAAGTTCTGTTTTGTAAAGTCGAGGAATTAACCAGTATAAAATACCAAAAGTGAGCATTCCGTTCCAACCCATTCCACCAATATGTACGTGGGCGATGGTCCAGTCTGTAAAGTGACTGATCGCATTTACATTTTCAAAGAAAGCATAGGTCCTTCAAAGGTGGACATACCATAAGCGGTAATGGCAACCACCATGAACTTAAGAACGATGTCTTCGCGAACCCGATCCCAGGCTCCTCTTAATGTTAAGAGTCCATTGATCATACCTCCCCAGGAAGGTGCAATTAACATGATTGAGAAAACCGTTCCTAATGATTGTGCCCAATCCGGTAATGAAGAGTAGAGTAGATGATGAGGACCTGCCCAGATGTAAATGAAAATTAATGCCCAGAAATGGATAATAGAAAGTCGGTACGAGTAGACGGGACGATTGGCTGCCTTGGGAACAAAGTAATACATTAATCCAAGATAGGGCGTTGTTAAAAAGAAGGCCACTGCATTATGTCCATACCACCATTGCACCAGGGCATCTTGCACTCCCGCATAGGCAGAATAGCTTTTTAAAATGTTAACCGGAATTTCAATAGAATTTACAATATGCAATACCGCAACAGTAATGACGGTGGCAATATAAAACCAGATGGCCACATATAAATGTCGCTCTCTGCGTTTGATAATTGTACCAAACATGTTTATTGCAAAAATTACCCAAACTACAGCAATAAGAATATCAATGGGCCACTCGAGTTCAGCATATTCTTTACCTGTTGTATGTCCGGTCAATAATGTTAAAGCTGCAAGAACAATGATGGATTGCCATCCCCAAAAATGTAAACTACTTAATGCATTGCTAAACATCCTGGCCTTGCATAGTCGCTGCAAGGAATAATACAAACCCATAAAAATGCCGTTCCCGACAAAGGCAAAGATGATGGCATTGGTGTGTACAGGTCTTACACGGCCAAAACTCAGATATTCTCCGAGGTTTAAACCCGGAAAGGGGATCTGAAGCGCAATGACTAGGCCCAGAAGCATTGCGACAATTCCCCAAACAATGGTAGCTAAGGCAAAGTTTCTCACAATGCGGTTGTCATAGCTGAATTTTTCAATGGTCATACGTTGTCAGGATTTTTTATTTTATTTTCTATTGGTTTAGGTACAGTTTCATCATCAAAAAGTATTCTAACGGCCGGTGAAATATCGTCGTCGAATTGACCTGTTCTTACCGACCATAAAAAACCGGCCAAAAATCCTCCGGCTACTAACAGGCTGCAAGTGATAAGAATCAGGATTACACTCATGGGTAGGCAAATTTATTTTTGACGGGGTGATTAGTATATGAGGAGATTTAGTATTTGAATTGATTTATATCATGATTTACGCATCTTTCAACAATGTCCTTGCTTTATAACTACTCGCCAATACCGTGTAAATCACTAAACTGCTGGTGCTGATAGGCATCAATATAGCGGCTATTACCGGTGAAAGTGTGCCCTGAACAGCAAACCATAAACCGGTGAAATTGTAGAGTAGAGAGATAATGAAACTGATAATAATGATGCGTTGTCCTGATTTTGCAAAGGCCAATAATGCACCGATGCTACCAAACTTTTTGGAAAGAAGAATCCCATCGCATCCCGGGGTGAAATTATTGATGTCCTCCGCAACGGCCAATCCTACATGACTGTTTAAAAGAGCAACGGCATCGTTTAATCCATCACCCACCATCATTACTTTTTTTCCCTGTTGCTGAAGTCCCACAACATAACTCACTTTGTCTTCCGGCTTTTGTTCAAATGCCAATCCTTCTTCCTGACCAATCAATGTCGCTAAACGGGAACGCTCATGTTCGTGATCTCCACTTATTACAGATAGTATATATCCATCTCTTTTTAATTTCTGAACCATGGGTGAGGCGGAAGGACGGTACCGGTTATGGAATTTAAAATACCCCAATAGCTCACCGTTTACCTGAAGTCCAACGGTTGTTGTCTGGAAACCGCTTGGGTATGTAGTACTATCATTTAAAAATTTACTGCTGCCGAGTCGGATAAAGAACTGCTTAGATTGACCGGATATGCCCAATCCCTCTTTTTCTACTACATTGCTCAACTGACTATTGGTATGACCTTCATCCTTTAACTTTTTTGCCAGTATCCGGCTTAATGGATGAGAGGATGCATTTGCCAGATCGGCAATAGCCTTTTTTAGTTCCGGAGATAAAGGAATACCATCAAATTCTACCGTCGCATTTTCTGCTTCGGTTAAGGTCCCTGTTTTGTCAAAAACGACGGTGTCAATATCGGCCAGTTTTTCAAGTACATTGGTGTTTTTAAGGTAAATACCCTTCTTGCCAAGTATTCGTATCATATTGCCGAATGTAAAGGGCGCTGATAATGCAAGGGCGCAGGCGCAGGCGATGACCAGTACAGAGGTGAAGGCATGAAGAGCTCTGTTGAAATCAATAGCGTACCAGTAAAGAAATGAGCCGCCTGCTATAAGAAGTGTGACGACAACGAACCAACGACTGATTTTTTCAACTATTTTTTGAAATCCACTTTTATATTCCTGCTTTCCTGAGGATTGATTCCATAACTGCGTCAGATAACTTTGTGAGACTTCCTGCTGAACAACCACCTCGGCGGGATTTCCGTTTAACCGTCCTCCGGCAAATATTCTATCCCCTTTTTCACAGCGGACAGGTCGTGATTCCCCCGTCACAAAACTATAATCAATTTCTGCACTTTCACTTATTAAGAGCACATCTGCAGGAATAATTTCCAGGTTTCTGATAAAAATCCGGTCGTTTACTTTGAGTTCATTGACCGAAACAACTTCTTGTCTATTACTATAGATCCTGCTTACCGCGATAGGGAAATAGGATTTATAATCACGATCAAAAGAAAGCCATTGATAAGTCTTATTTTGGAAATTCCGACCGATAAGCATGAAAAACACGAGTCCGGTCATACTGTCAAAGTATCCGGGACCGCTGCCACTGAGTATTTCATAACTACTGCGGAGGAACATAGCCACAATACCAATGGCAATCGGAACATCAATATTTATAGTGCGCTGTCTGAAGCTTAAAAGTGCATTTTCAAGGAATTCACCGGCGCTGTAAAAAAATACGGGTAGCGAAAGGAATAGAATGATATAACCAAAGGCCCTGCTAAAATCTTCTCCATGGTAAGTTCCTCCGGAAAAATACTCCGGAAAACTCAAGAGCATAATATTTCCAAATGCAAAGCCGGCAATCCCTATTTTGTAAATGCGACTTCGGCTTCTGACCACTTTTTCACTTTTGTCTGTTTGCTTTAAGTTGAGCTCCGGAGGATACCCGATTTGATGCAGCTTCTCAACAATCTTTCTTAAACTGGTATGTGAAGGATCATATACAATACTAAGTTCCTTTTGAATGAAATCAGTATGGGAGCGTAAAATCCCATTTTCAAGTTTCCCCAAATGCTCCAGTAACCAGATGCAACTGCTGCAATGCATATTGGGTATATGAAAACGGAGATGTATCGTGTCCTTGTCCCGGAATTTAATGAGAGTTGATTCAATTTTTTTATCATCCAGGTAAGCATACCTTTCGCCTACAAATGGATTGGATTGAGTAAATCCCGGCTGTGTATCTAATTGATAATAATTACATAAATTGTTTTCGGAAAGTACCTCATACACCAGTTTACATCCGGGACAACAAAAATCCTTCGCATCAAACTTTACATTGTCTTCCAAACATTCTTCACCACAATGATAACATTGTGTTTTAGCGTCTGTGTTTACGCGATGCATTTTTAGTGGTATTTAGTCACAAGAATACGATATACAGAAAAACAGGTTTGTGAGATAAATCATTCTCGTTAATGACGATTATCAATTAGGTGAGAATCAGTGTTTCATTTGACAGAAATCATAGATTAATAAGGAAGAGGTGTTCATTTTTGCCTTGTCTTTAAGAAGAAATGAATTGGTGTTTTAATTACCCAATATTATGGAATAATACGTCGGTAAGTTAGTATTCCATGTTTCTTAAAGTAAAATTAATAATTTGTTTGGAGATTATAATAAGTTGATAATGTAAGGAAAAGTGAGAATGGAGGATGAGGATTTTAGTAATGTGAAGGCGAAATGAATGGAATATCATATGCTTGGAGATATGATATTTATAAGTCGTATCTTAAACACCATCATTCACTTTTGTAAGTTATATATAAAATAACAAAAGAAACGAAATAATATGTACGGTAGAATTAATCCCAACGCCAATATGATGATTAAAATAAGTAATGAGCGGAGATTGTCGGGTTTGCAAGCCGATTTTAATGCCTTGTTTCCCTTTCTGAAGATTGAATTTTTTAAAACTCCTCATAAGATCGGAGAAGCTTCAGCTAAGAACCTCATTCATGTAAATAGCAGATTTGTGCGTGATTGCCGGGTTTCCAAAACGGAAGGCGATTTAATCATTAACGAGCAAATGACTGTGAATGAATTGGAAGAACAGTTTTTATCAAAATTCGGTCTTTCAGCACAGGTCTTTAGAAAGTCAGGGAACGTATGGCTGGAGACTTCAGCTACCGACTCATGGTCTCTTCGTCAACAAAATGATGAAGGAGCTGAATTATCCAGACAAATTAATCCTCGTCGCGAAAATCCGGAGGATAGCGATATTTATTAGTGCGCTTTTAAATGATCAATATTTCATTTAAGCTTTTAAATTCCTGAGTTTCTTTTCATCAAGAATCTTGATTTTGCCATCCTTGATTTCAATGAGTTTTTCTTCTTTAAAATCACTCAGTGTGCGTATCAAGGATTCAGTGGCAGTACCCACTATATTGGCAAGAGCATCCCGTGCTATTGCAATAGAAAACTGTTCTCCTTCTTTGGCCTGGTACTTATCTCTAAGCAGGACCAATGCCTCCGCTGTCCTCTTTCTCACTGAACTATAGGCCAAATCAAGTAATCGCTCCTGTTTGTCGAGCACCCCTTTGGTTAATATTTTAAGAAAATTTTTCGTGACGGACACATTCCCGAAAACCATTTGTTGAAATTCTTCTTTTGGTATGAAGGTGATTTCAGCATCTTCCAGTGCTTCAGCCGATTCGTTATAAGGGTTTTCTTCTAATAGAGTAGTATAGCCAAAGAAATCTCCTTCTTTTAATAAATCTGTTATCAACTCCTTTCCGTATTCATGGGTTTTAAAGATTTTTATTTTCCCGCTATTAATGAAAAATAATCCATTGGGGTAATTTCCTTCCAAATAGATACTTTCTTTTTTCCGGTAATGATTGATTTTTTTACCTTCTAAAAATCGCTTTAAAGCCCCGGCTCCGGCTACATCACTGATAAAATTCCCTAAACCTTCGAGGTCTTTGTCATATTCCTTCTTTAGAGTTTCTGCTTTCTTAAGACGGCTTTCAACCGCATTCAAAAGTTCAGTTTTATCAAATGGTTTGGTGATATAGTCATCCGCTCCCAATTCCATTCCTTTTCTCATATCACTTCTTTCCGCTTTGGCGGTTAGAAAAATGAAGGGGACAGTGGATAACTGGGGGTCCTTACTTAGAAGATGCAATACTCCATAACCATCCAGTCCGGGCATCATGATATCACATATAATAAGATCGGGCAACTCTTTTCTGGCTAATTCTACACCTTCCTTTCCATCGGGAGCAGTGAGTACCTTGTATTCGGCAAGCTCCAGTATTTCGGCTGTATTTTCCCTAACATCTTCGTTGTCCTCGATTAATAGAATTTTCTTGTTCATGGTTAATGCTTCTGATTTGGAAAGGTTATTTTTATGGTAGTCCCTTTATTGAGTAAGCTGTTTAAAATAATATGTCCCTTCATTAAGTCAACATAGTTTCCTACAATGTGCAATCCAAGTCCTGTACCTTGAATGTTGAATGCGTTTTTCCCTCTGTAAAAGCGCTCAAATAAGTGCTTCTGATCATCTTCGCTGATTCCAATGCCTTCATCCTGAATTTCAAAACTAATGGTGTAGGCATCGCATCGGGTTCTAATATAGATGTTTTTATTTTCCCCGGTAAATTTAATCGCATTGTTGATTAAATTGATGAGGATGTTTTTAATTAACTTGCTATCCAGATAGACCGTTGTTTCTCCTTTATGTTCATACTGGATTTTTTGTCCGCTTCGCGCATTTATCTGCATATCTAAAACCACTTCATTTACCAAATCTGTTAAATTGAAATTCCTGTATTCAGCATGCACCTTTCCTTCTTCCAGCTTACTGATAGATAGAAAATCACTGAGAATATCATTGAGATTGTTAACCGCTGATTTAATTCTATTTATGTGTTTTACGCGTTTGTCTAAACTTTCAGTAGTATTGTATTCTGAAATAAGACTGGCAGAGGATAGAATAGTTGTTAATGGTGTTCTGAATTCATGCGAAGCCATGGAAATAAATCGGGATTTCAAATCATTTAACTCCTTTTCTTTCTCTAGCGCATCACTAAGTTTATTCCTGGATTTTTCGAGTTCCCTGATAGCCTCCTGAAGTACTTTGGTGCGATCAGATACTTTTTTTTCCAGTTCTTCATTGGTTGCAATGAGAGCAGCAGCAACTCTTTCCAGTTCCTTTTGTTTATCCTGTACCGATAGTTCGATTTGTTTCCGAAGTGTAATGTCAATGATAAAGGACATGATAAACCTTTCACCATTTACCTCCATCGGACTAAGACTGATTTCAACAGGAAGCAGGTCTCCGCCTTTTTTCTTAGCAAATAAATCAATTCCCACTCCCATTGAACGGGAATGAGAGTGCTTGTGAAAGTTATCTCTATGCTGTTGATGCTTTGAACGGACCATGTCAGGGACCAAATCATCCACATTGAGAGTCGCCAATTCTGAGGTTGTATAATTCAACATCCTGGCTACAGCCGTATTTGCCAAACGGATATTTCCCAGTATGTCAACGACGATAATTCCTTCTGCTGAATGATTGAATAAAGTGTCTATTAACTCTAGTTTCTGTAGCTGTTTCATTTATTCGTACATCACGTCAGGATTCCTGCTAAAATTAATAGTTACTGCGCAATTTAAAGGTGTAATTCGATGAATTCGAAAAATTATTTCTTTTAGGAATGGTCTGCTTCAACAGTGTCAATTCCTAAAATATTGTATATGGGGCAGGTGCCGATGATACCGGTTACAAATGGAATTAATCCAAGAAGTGCCCAAATACTACCATGATAGATAAATACCATGGAAACAGAAATTCCAAGGAACATTCTGATCACACGGTCTGTCATTCCTAAGTTAGTTTTCATAGATTGTTTTTTATAGGTGAACGAAATATGATTTATATTTCAAAAGTACCCTCATGTACAGTTAACGTTTATAATTCTCGTCAGGAGCTAGTATGATATTTGTCACATTTTTAGGATAAATGAGCATGGTTTAGTGCGGAAGGAGGGAGTAGAAGTGATTTAAAAGGAGCGAATAACCAGATTTTTGAATGGTTGATTCTTAAAACAGATACGCACTCAAATAGAGAAGGTTCCTTTGGGAATCTTCCAATTAAGTGATCCTTCTCAGGTAATTAAAACAATAAAATGTATTTGAAACAGGATGTTTTTTGACATAAAGTAGATTCGAAAAATTGAATGGAAGTAATTACCTAGTCCAGTGAAAAACTCTCTCCCTGAATTGGAATAACAATGTCGCTAAAGCCCATGCCATTTAAATGTTCTTTGAACTTTAATTGTGCTTCCGGTTCGCCATGTACTAAAAAAAGGCGTTTTACCTCATGGGGTTTCTGACAGTGAAGATAGGCCATCATCTCTTTATAATCTGCGTGAGCACTATAAGAATCAAGGACTGCAATTTGAGCGTTCACCGGATAGATATCTCCGAAAATCTTTACCTCCTTTGCCCCTTCAATTAATCTCCCATGGAGGTAGCGCTGATGGCCAATGGCGAATCAACATATACCGGAATTCGGGGGATTAGTCCGTTATTATAAAGTCGGTTTAATGAATAAACGATTTCCTGTGTCCGTCCTAAACTAAATGCCGGAATAATTAATTTCCCCTTTCGGGCAACACAGGTGTCTTTGACAATATTAAATAAATGCAATTCGGCATCTACTGAAGATTCATGAAGTCGATCCCCGTAAGTAGATTCCATGATAATATAGTCCGCTTGAGGGAAGTCTTGTGGTTTTCTCAAAATCATATCATTCGATCTTCCTATATCTCCTGAAAAGAACACTTTGGTTGCTCCTGTAGGCTCATCAAACAACAGGTTCACCGCCGCACTTCCAAGAATATGCCCCGCATCAGTAAATAGAAATTTTATATGCGGATCAATTTCTTCCCATTTATCCAGCGGCACCGGTACAAATTGTTTCATCGCTTTAACCACATCGTCCACATTGTAAAGTTCATCAAGGGGTCTTTTCCCGCTTTTGGCTCTTCTTTTATTTAAGTATTTGATATCATTTTCCTGAATGTGCGCACTGTCGGCCAACATAATAGTACATAAGTCAAGCGTGGCAGGTGTGCAATAAATAGGACCACTATAGCCCGATTTTACTAAAAAGGGAATATTGCCTGAATGATCAATATGTGCATGGGAAAGAATCATGTAATCTATTCCGGAAGGATCAAAGCCTAAATGACGGTTTAATTCGGCGTTGTCTCCTCCGCTGTTTTGAAAAAGCCCACAATCCAATAATAATTGTTTATTTCGCTCCGTTGTAATAAGGTGTTTGCTGCCGGTTACAGTCTGCGCTGCACCATGAAAGGTTATCTTCATACCATGTAAAATTAAATAATGTTGATCTTAGTACCAAATTGATGATCTCTACACTATGAAACTTGCTGCTTTGAGTTCCTTCCTGCTACTTCTTGCAAGTATTTCTATTGCTCAACCACATGCTTTAAAAGATGAAATTGCATGGAGTTCGCCCTCTCAGTTAACAATGGATGATTTCAGGAAAGAGTCTCCGGGACGTAAAACGAATTTTAAAACCGGCAAGCGTTCCTATAAGCAATTAGAAGGATTTATATATTGTGGGATCAATTTTTCTTATGAATCGGTGGGAAGTAATATTTCCTATTCCGTAATCGCTTTTATGGTACCAGATCAGTCCTGGATCCGCGATAAAGAAAACCCTGAAACCCTCCTTCATGAACAGGCTCACTTTAATATCACTGAAATTTACGCCAGAAAATTGCGACAAAAATTGAAAGAAATAAGAAGTACGGAAGCAGCAAAAAAAGCCTATAAAAAGTGCTTTGGTGAATTGAAGAAAATGCAGGATAAGTTTGACGCCGATCATGAAGGTGAAAGTGGCCTCTCTCCCAAGTGGATGAAACAAATTGAAATGGATCTTGAAAAACTGTCCGCTTATTCCAACGATAAAGTGTCGCAAAGGAATGATTAGACACTGCTACAGGAATACCTCCGTAGCTCCCGCCCCGTACCGATTATAAGCGCCATCAGCGAAACGTATTCCGGAAGAGGTGAGCTCTCTTCTTATTTCTGCTTTTAATTTCCCGTTGCCAATGCCATGAATAAAGACAATAGATTTTGCATGTCGCAACATGGCCAGGTCAAGTTCCTTTCTGAAATGTCCCAGCTGTATTTCTAACATAGTCGAATTGTTTAACTTTTCCACCTGATCCGTCAATTCTTCGATATGTAAATCTACCTCAAATTTAGAAGGTGTTAAACCAAATTGCGCTGTAAAATCCTGATTCCTGTTTTTCTGTTTTTCATTTGAAACAGAAGTTTTTTGCTTCACAGGTTGAGCGTATTCAGATTTTAATTTTTCAAAGATATCATCGTCGTTTAAAGGGTCTTGCTCTAAACTGCTGAATAAGTGTACTGTTTTGGCAAAGCATAGGGGAGCAGGGAGCTTCGGAAAAGTTTGAGAAATATCAGGCAAGGTGATTTCAATAGTTTTGTGTATTCTGGAGGTGCTGTTATGTGGATGGGATTGAAAGATCAAAGCGTCAAAAACAAATTCTCCTTTTTCAAACAACTGATCTCTTTTGATCTCCGATAAGTAATTACATTGTCCGGATGGAATGGTCCCATAATTAAACCCGGAAGATTTATTGTGTTTTCTGCTATGTATTGTAAAAACAAAATCGTGCTCCGTTGCATTTATCAGGTATAACCGTACAGGGCCCGAACTCACTTGATTTTCCGTTGGCACGATGAGTAAATAAAGTTCGTTTTTGATGGGTAACAATTCCGGAAAGGAGGCAAATTTTAGCTCCGGGGATTCCGAAAGATTCTTTTCTGTTTCTTTGTTTTTTTGCTCTCCTTTCGCTTCTGTTTTTCTTTTTACCAGAACGATTTCACCGGCGGTAACTTCGATAGGAAATCCATCTTCAATATCTACAATGAGGTTCCCTCCGTCAAGTATTTCTTTAACGATGCCTTCCTGTTTTTCATTTAAAAAGCTGACAAAATCTCCTTCCCTGAATCCTTCCTTTTTCATCCTCTAATCGTGTCGATATTAATACTGTTTACCTCTAAGCAGAAACCGAATTCGATTTCCCTTACTATTGTTTTGAACAAAATGTTATGTTCTTAAAAAGAAATTCCAATCCTTCCATTTTGGTCCTTTAAGCAGTGTGTCCCAAGAGGAAAAATCGTATTTCTGTTACCAGAGTAATAGACTATTTTCCTGTTAGAATTCTTTCACCACCCGTAAAACCATCATTTATTTCATTGCAAAATAATCTGCAACTACAAGTTCCTTTACGCCTTTGGTGTATTTGTAGAATCCTTGTCCGGTTTTAACACCCAGATTGCCGGATGTAACCATGTTAACGAGTAAGGGGCAAGGTGCATATTTAGGATTACCAAAACCATCATGAATTACCCTTAAGATACTTAAACAGGTATCTAATCCTATAAAGTCTGCCAATTGTAACGGCCCCATCGGATGTGCCATTCCCAGTTTCATCACGGTATCAATTTCATTTACACCCGCTACTCCTTCAAAAAGAGTATAGATAGCTTCATTGATCATGGGCATTAGAATTCTATTGGCGACGAAACCCGGATAGTCATTGACTTCTACCGGAACCTTACCGAGCTGTAACGATAAGTCAACAATCTGTTTTCTGACTTCATCAGTGGTATTATATCCCCGTATTACCTCTATTAATTTCATTACAGGAACAGGATTCATGAAATGCATTCCAATGACTTTGTCGCCACGTTGCGTTGAAGCAGCAATCCTTGTGATGGATATGGACGAGGTATTAGTGGCCAGAATACATTCCGCTTTTGTATGCCGGTCCAGATCTGAAAATATATTTTTAATTTTAAATCAATATTTTCAGTCGCGGCCTCTACAACGAGATCTGCTGTGGAAACTCCTTTGTCAAATGCAGTGGTAGTTTTTATGCGTTGGAGAGCCCGGTTTTTTTCCTCTTCGGAGATCATCCCTTTGGCTACCTGACGCTCCATATTTTTGCCTATTGTGGTGATGGCCTGATCTAGTGCTTCCTGTCGAATGTCAATGATGGTGACATCGTAACCGCTTTGAGCAAATACATGCGCAATGCCATTCCCCATTTGTCCGGAACCGATTATTGTTATTTGTTGCATAGTGATTTTTGAGAATGGCAAAATTAGCCTTTATATGTAGGCAGCGCATCAATAATTTTGTTATGTAATATCCGTTACGTAAAACGCGTAATTATTCTTTTACGAATTTGCCCACTCCTTCGGTTTGTCCCTTATCGGTAATAAGAAGGAGCTGATAAGAGCCGGGTGGAAAATGCGCAATGGAAAAATCTCCGGAAGTGAATGGAGGATTGATTTTGTATTCAGAGATCAAGCTACAGTTTATGGAGTAAAATTGAATTTTTACAATGTTCTTTTCTTTCAGAGTGGTAGATGAAACAGTGATGACATTTCTGGCAGGATTGGGAGCTACCAGCCATTTATCCGGAAGACTGGACTCCGGAGTGGATGAGATGGTGCCCTGAAGAGTACTTTCCCATACCCCGCGTCCATAAGTAGAAACCCTGATGACACTGTTTGCCGGACCATCATTAACATACATAAAATCAGTAATGGAAGCTATCGCCGGCAAACCCTGAGAGTAATTAAACCAGGAGCTCATCGTTTGGTTTTTGTACCAGATCCCGGCTGTATTGGAGATATATACTGATTCGTCAGTAGAGTAGGGGTCATGAATGATTTTAATGATGTTAATATTCGGAAGATTGAACGTGACATTGCTCCAGCTTATACCTTGATCAGCGGATCGGTAAACTTTTGATCCGGCTGTGACATAAATAACATTTGAATCATTTACCAAACCTGTGACCGATCCTCCGTTCGTTAGGGTGGATGGTAAATTTGATGAAACCGAAGCGATCGTGCCCGTATTAAGTCCTGAGAATTTTCTGAATTGATTGGGAATCGTAAGGACATAAGCCATGTCCGTGGTATGCGACGCAAATTCAATGCTCTTTATTCCTGCTGCGAAACTGCTTATCGGCGTCCAAAATGGAACAGGACTGCTAAGATCTGAGGATAGATAAAGGTCACCAATACCTGCTAAGCCCATCTCGCTGTTTAATGGAGTAAATGCAAGTCGTAGATTATTTGAAGAGGTAAATGGTAAACCGAATGAAACTTCAGGACCGGAAATGACATTTCTTCGTTTTCCGTTTTCATGATAATAAACCAGATTGTAGTTTTGATAATCAAATGTCATTCTGGATGACCAGTCTCCACCACGGTTTGTTCGCCATTGTCCGTTTGCAGAAAAAAGTTCTCCATTGTCTTGTGTTCCAATACTGAGATTGTCTTTTCGAACCGGATTTGAAGCGGCCTTGTAAATTTCAGTGGCTTCTAATCCATTACATCTCACCCCCCAGTTCACTCCTGCATTAAGACTCCTCCAAATGCCTCCATCATTGATATTGTATAACTCCTGTGTAGCATAAGGGTTGTAAAGCATTTGATGCATATCTGTATGCAAAATCTGCCACCATTGGGTGAGCTGAGTCCATGTCACTCCTCCATCTGTAGATCTCCAAACAACATGTGCACCCACAAACACAACATTGGGATTGTTGGGTGCTGCGCACATGCTGAAATTATAATTGCCTTGTCCGTTACCATTAGCATCATATCCCACCAGACTCTGTGCCGGATTATGATAGACTGTGGTGAAAGTATTTCCTCCATCATTTGATCTGAAAATCGTACCCTCATCTTTGATCATTCCTGCATAAACCACCGTGGAATCAGCTGCTGATACCGCCAAACGCATACCTTGTCCACTTCCACCTCCGGGTACAGCTATACCATTGCTGATTAAACTCCATGTATCTCCGAAATCCTCTGACTTATAGAATTCACTGTAGGTAACAGCATACAATGTCCTGCTTCCGGGTGCCGGTTTCGCCGCCATTTCTGTAAACTGCCCACCGCTTTTTCTAACATTCCAGGAGAGACCACCATCTACCGTTTTCCAGATACCGTCATTCGTTGCAGCTACTATTATTTCATGATTCAAAGGGTCCATCAATAATTCAACAGCCATTCGGTTTCCAATATTGTTGTTGGCCGGAAACCAATTGTTACCCGCGTCATTACTGCGATAAATGCCCGATCCGGTAGAGTATTAGTTAGGATCTCCTGTACTGAGATATAAAATACTATCATTTGTAAAATCTATGCAAACGGACGAACAAGCCGACAATGCTATTTTATCACTACCTGTTTTTTGCCAGGATCCGGTGGCATTGGTACTTATCCACAAACCTCCTGATGCACTGACTGCATAAACTTTCTGCGAATCAGTAGGATGAAATTTCATCTGACAAACCCTGCCAATGCCGTTAATTTGACCACTGTTGTTGAATGGAAACTGGATAGGACCTAACGCTTGCCAGTTAGCCGTATTTTGACCGGAAGCGATAGCAAACAAGAAGATAAATAATATCAATAATGTTGATGGTTTTTTCAATGGCATAGATTTCTGAGTAGGTATTAATTATCTGACAATAGAATCAAGAATGGATTTTCTTTCAGAGGGGTACAAAATTCTTCCATCTTCCTGTACCCATGGCTCCATCATAAAATGCCAGTGTTTATATCGTTTTAAGGCGAACGCCATTTCCGTTTCATCAATATCTCTTTTCTTCCTGAACAACCTCTTGAGCCAGCCTTCCTTATTCTCTTTTTCCTTTTCGTTTGCCTCCGACATTCCAAGGATTTCATCCTCTTCCTTAGGCTTTTCCCTTATCGACCAGTATAAACTAAATGCCTTCTCCGTTTCAAAATAATTCGCGGAAGTATCATCCATCATTTGAATCCAATGGGGATATTGCTTAAAAGCATTTTCAGATATGGGGCGCTGAGCATAAATATTTAATGATAAAAAACTGAATAAGAGGATACAGAGAATTGAATTAAATCTAAGCATAGTTTTAATAATTATTGTTTTTTTAAGGGTGAGATGTTCACCTTTACAAAATAAATAAAAAGGTAAGAAATAAAAATAACCACAACCCATCAATAAAATGCCAGTAAGTAGCAAATAAATCCAGACGTATTCCTTCAAATTGATTTGAAAAATACAACAGGGATCTAACAGGATCATTTAAAAGATCAAATACTTTTAAATTAAGGTAGAAAAGATAAATCATACCCAGACTTACATGAATGAAATGTAAGCCAGTAATGACATATACAAATGCAATTCCGGCATCGCCGTTCAAATAAAATCCCTGATCAAATAAACTCTTCCATCCCAATACCTGGCAGAGTACAAAACCGAGGGAAAATACCAATGTAGAACTGAGTGATAGCAGTAAATATTTTCCACTGTCTTCCTTATAGTAATGTTGTGATAAAGTGGTGGTGTAGCTGCTAAATAATAAAAGAAGTGTACCTAAAATAAAAGTCTTGGGAAAATGAAAATTTTGAATAGGTTCATTGTGCGTAATCCAAACCATGAACATGATCACCATCGACATGAACAAAATACTTGAACCAACGAGCGCATAGAACATAAATGTCCGGTATGGACTTGTTCTTTCTTTAAAGATAAGTAACGATGTAGCGTTCGTTTCCTTGCCGGTTTTCCCCTGACTCATTTAGCATCATTTTGCTTATTTCAAATATACAACAAACTATATTAAGGAAAAAATAATTTAAAATATTTTTAAAGACAGTTCGCCCCTTTATTCTTTTAAAATATTCGATAAATTTGGGCAGAATGAATCACTGGAAATGGATGAAGTACCTGCTGGCTTTTTTGGCTCCGGCCGGAGTGTTAGCAGGAATGGTGATGGGAGGATGGGTACCATTTATTCCCCTTGGATTTGCCTTTGTATTGATTCCTTTTCTTGAATTGATAATTAATCCGGATCCGCGGAACGCAGATGAAGCAGAGGCGGAACTGAGGAGTAAAGCACCCGTTTATGATTTTCTTTTATATCTCTTACTTCCCGTTCAATACCTTATTTTATATCTTTTTTTAGATGGAATTGCTAATGACAATCTTGTTGTTATTATTGGTAAAACGCTGTCAATGGGCCTTTTGTGTGGTATTGTCGGTATCAATCTGGGTCATGAATTAGGTCATCGATCCGGGCACAAGGATCTTGTTTTTGCTAAATTATTTTTACTAAGTTCCTTGTACATGCATTTTTACATTGAGCATAATCGCGGACATCATAAAAGAGTTGGTACCCACCTCGATCCGGCTAGCGCGAGGTTTGGAGAAAGTATATATTTCTTTTGGATCAGAAGTATTTCAGGAAGTTATCTTTCTGCCTGGAAGCTTGAATATGATCGGCTAAAAAGTAAAGGCCATACCCCCTTTTCAATCCGGAATGAAATGGTGCAAATTCATGGTATAGAGCTGTTATTTCTGGCTCTGATTCTTTTCCTTTTTGGACTGAAAAGTCTGATTCTTTTTATGACCGCATCTTTATTGGGAATTCTATTGCTGGAATCCGTCAATTATATCGAGCATTACGGCCTCGGGAGGAGAATCCGTGAAGATGGATCCTTCGTGAAAACCTTGCATTGCCATTCATGGAACTCTGATCACGTGCTAAGCAGAATTTTGCTTTTCGAATTATCAAGGCATAGTGACCATCATTACAAGGCGAGTAAGAAGTATCAGGTGTTGAATCATCATGACGAAAGTCCACAAATGCCCACAGGCTATGCGGGGATGATTATACTAGCTTTGATTCCACCTCTTTGGTACAGGGTAATGCACCCTATATTAAACCACGAGCAGCAGCGTTTTCCGGACCTTGTAAAAGCAATGTAGGAGGAAAGGAATCTGGATTTAGGAATTAGGATTTAGGGTATTCTTCTCTCATTGAAAAAGCAATGGGTGCATCCTGAAACATTACTTTTACGATTCCCCAGGTTCTAATAAATAGTTCCGAAACCCTGTAATTATCCAAATCCTGCTCCGATTCCCATTTACTGAAAGTTATAAAAATATTAGGCTGGTTGATGTCAGTAAAAAGTTCAAGATGTGTACAACCTTTAAATGAGCGGATGGCATTATAAGTACTCTCAAAAAGTGAGCGAAAGTCATTTGCTTTATCTTTCTGAATAGTTAACCTTACAATTCTTGTGATCATTTAAATTCTATTCTGATATTATCATTTAGTTTCAAATTCATCAGTTTAGAAGCATTTTCTCCATTTATCGCTATTTCTAGTTTTCCGGCATCATTAAAAATGGCGACAGCTGATCCCTGCTCCACAGAGTGATAGTTGGCACTAATCTCATCTAAGGCATGTTGATTTTTACGGGTCACTACTTCAAATTTACGTCCCTTTCTTTGTTCGTTAAATAACGTTTTAGTGATATTGGTGACTACATTGCCATAATCATCTATATAAATGACTACACCATGAATTAATTCATCGTCAATTGCGGGTAAAAATGCAGATCGCTGCACATAATGCGAGGGTCGATCTCCTAATTCATAAAGATTTTTTCCGGAGAGTAAATGAAGCATGCTCCCTACGATTTTTGGCAGATCGAAAAGTTCACTATTACTGTTGTCGGTTCTGATCTTTACCATATCAATCGGTGCATCTTCAAAAACCAATGAAAAGAATCCATCGTTTACACCAATAAAAATATGCCCTTCCTTTTTGATCGCCAATAGTTCCGGTAAATACTTATTATGTCCATGGACACCGATAAAATGGAGTGTTCCGGGAGGGAAGTGCGGATAAGCGTTTCCGAAGATATAGGCAGCCTGCTGAATATTGTGACGCGCCACCTGATGTGAAAGGTCAATAAGTTTGACTTCAGGAAGTTGAGTTAAAAGCATACCTTTCATAGCACCAATGTGATAATCACGGTTGCCCCAGTCAGTTGTAAAAGTTATTAACCCCATTCAACGGTCAAAATTATCCAATTTTATGAAGGGTTTGTGATAAATAAATAAAAAGATATTGCCTAAATTTATTGAAATTTGTAGCATGAGGCCAACTAATGAAAATTCAATCGGAAATGTGATCACCGAAATGCTTAAAAAGTATAGGTTGGAGGATGGACTTTGGTCTGCAAAAATTGAACAAGCCTGGGCCAATTGTCTATCGGAATATATTGTTCAAAGAACGACATCGCTGGTCTTCAGAAATGGCCATCTTCAGGTTTATGTGAGTTCCTCTGTCATTCGTAAAGAATTGCTGATGATGAAGGCTGATATCCTCAATCAGTTAAATGAAGAATTAGGATCGGACATAATTCAGGAAATAAGTGTTTTATAATACATGAAGAATAAGAAAGATGGGAATGAATATTCCCTCTATGAAAAAATTATATTGACAGCATTACTGATCTTTTTTCTCAGCATGCTTTTTATGTTTTTCGTTATACCCAGACTATAAAAAAACCCGGAAATTTCTCCGGGTCTTTTTAGTTAATTTTATAATTTAAAATCGCTCGAGCATCGAAAAGAAGAAATTCCCTTCAATTGCAGCGTTTTCGTTGCTATCAGATCCGTGTACCGCATTTGCTTCAATGGATTTAGCATATAATTTACGGATGGTACCATCCGCAGCCTTGGTCGGATCCGTGGCTCCAATGATTGTCCGGAAATCTTCCACTGCATTCTCCTTTTCAAGAATGACGGCCACGATGGGACCGGAAGACATATAGGAAACCAGATCCTTGTAAAAAGGTCTTTCCTTGTGAATAGCATAAAACTGACCCGCAGTCTCAGGACTTAACCGGGTGTATTTCATGGCTATAATTTTGAATCCTGCTTTCAGAATATGATCAAGAATAGCCCCGGCGTATCCGTTTTCAATACCATCGGGCTTGATCATTGTAAATGTTCGATTTGTTGTCATTTAAGGGATATATTTTTCTCTGTTTAATTTTGCAAAGGTAATTGGATTAATTTTGATGTTCAATGACAGAGCACGTTTTTAGTTCAGAGAAGATCAGGCAACTGCAGGAATTATTGCTTCAGCCCGGGAAAATTGTTATTACTACCCATCATAAACCTGATGGAGATGCGTTGGGTTCATCTTTAGGGTTAATGCATGTATTGGCGAAAGCCGGCCATAGCGTTACTGTAGTAGTACCAAGTGAATTTCCTGCCTTTCTGGACTGGATGAATGGTAGCCGGAATGCAATCGATTTCCGTAAACATCCTCATAAAGTGAAAGACGCACTGAAAAATGCAGAATTACTTTTTTGCCTTGATTTTAACGATCCTTCACGGGTCGAGAAAATGCAGGCTGAAATTACAGGATTAGAAATTCCAATGGTCTTGGTGGATCACCACCTGGACCCTAAAGCAGGTTTTTGCAATATTCAATTCTCTTACCCGGCACTAGGTAGTACCTGCGAATTATTGGTTCATTTATTAGTGGCTATGAACCTGGATCACCATATAGACCGGGAGGCTGCTGAATGTTTATATGCCGGAATAATGACCGACACCGGGAGTTTCAGATTCAATTCTGTAACAGCAGGAACACATAGAGTAATTGCCAGATTAATGGAGGCAGGGGCAAGAAATTATTTTATCCATGAACAGATTTATGATACGAATTCCTACTGGAAATTGAAGTTTTTAGGATTTACACTGCATGAACATATGGAGGTGCTCGAAGAATTTAATACAGTTGTATTTTCTGCCTCCCAAGCAGACATGGATCGCTTTCATCATGAACCCGGTGATCTGGAAGGTGTAGTGAATTACGGCTTGAGCATTAACAAAATTAAAATGGCTGTTCTCTTCAGTGAGCGGGATAATCTGGTGAAAATTTCATTCCGTTCAAAGGGTAGTTTTTCTGTGAAGGATATCGCTGAAAAGTATTTTGAAGGCGGTGGCCACCGAAATGCAGCCGGGGGCAGATCAGAATTATCGTTGTTGGATACATTAAATAAATTCAAAGCGTTGTTACCTTCCTATAAAGACGAATTGAATCGTGAAAGCTAAATATTTATTTCTTATCCTGATATTTTTCTTGATTTTCTCCTGTAAGCAAGGTGATAACAGGCAGATGGTTCAGAAGAATAATGGCGTTGAAAAAGGAAACATGAAAGATGCTTTAATCACTCAAAACCGACAGTTGATTTTTGAGGAAATGGAATTGATTGATGCATTTTCTGAAAGATATCACCTGAATCCGGATACAACAGCCACCGGACTTCGTTATAAAATAATTGAGCCAACTTCCGGTAAACCGGTCCGGTTAATGAGTGATGTTACCATTTCGTATACGGCATCTCTGCTGAATGGTGATGTATGTTATTCCAGTGATAGTACGGGTATGCTGACTTTTACTATTGGACAGTCCGATCAGCCGAGTGGGTTGCAGGAAGGTATTTTAAAAATGAAGGAAGGGGAGAAGGCTGTGCTGATTGTCCCTTCTTATCTGGCATATGGCATAACGGGTGATGGAATATGTATTCCGGGTAGCAATAGTATTTATTATGAATTGAAACTTGAAAAGGTAAAAAATTAGATGATTTTAAATATGCGATGGCAGTGTATTCTTATATGCATAAGTGGTGTTTTGATATTACTTTTTAATGCGTGTAATAATGATGGCTATACCAAAAGTGCAACCGGATTGAAGTACCGGATAGTTGAAAGTCATAATGGTCGCAAACCTGTTTTGGGTGAGATGATGCGGTTACATCTCAAGTACAAGGATAAGAATGGAAAAGTTATTTATGATTCAGGCATTCTTGGAGAGGCTTTCGTTTTGCAGCTCGAATCGCCTTCTTTTACCGGGGGACTGGAGGATGGATTTGCCATGATGGGTGAAGGTGACTCTGCCACTTTTATCGTTTCAGCAGATTCTGTTTTTGAGAAAACTTTTCGTCAGAATTTACCTGCCTCCATTCAGAAGGGCGAATGGCTGCAGTTCGATGTAAGGATGATTAAAGTAATGACCAAAGAGGAGTTTAATAAGGAGTCGGCCGAGCTGGAAAATAAAATAACAGATGAAGAAATTAAAAGAATTGACACTTATCTGAATGAAAATAAAATATCCATTATACCCGTAAAAAAGGGAATTTATTTTATCGTTTTTAAAGCAGGTGAAGGAAAGAAACCGGAGGTCGGTGACAGCGTTGAGATTTCATATACCGGAAGTTTTTTGAGTGGGGAAGTTTTTGATGGATCCTCAAAAAAAGGAACAAACCTACAGTATGTATTAGGTGACGGTAAAAGATTACCGGCGTGGGAAAACGCCATCTCCATGATGAAAGAAGGAACTGTTGCCAGGTTAATTTTAACGTCTAAGCATGCCTATGGTAATATCGGACTCGGACCTGTACCACCGGATACACCTGTTGTTTTTGATATAGAACTTTTGAGAGTGGTTACTTCAAAGAAAGAATAAAAATATCCTGGTTATTTACAACTTTGAGCTGTGGATTTTGAACAATGGGCTTCCGTGGATGGAGCTTTTAAAGAGTAGTCTCGAGAAAGAAAGACTTACTTTGCGCCTCAAAACTATTGCTTCTTATGAATGGATTCGGTTTTTACATGAAATGCTTCCGCGCCAACTTGGATTCGTTCAACACTTACAAATTCAACGAAAGGAACAGCCGCTACGCGGCGTGGGAAGGACAGAGAAGAGTGTCTCTGGTTTTACCTGTGCTTCGCTATTACTTGGCTTTATGAGAGAAACCATGAAGCAGAATCGCGAAAAGCGATACGCTTCATGGTAAACCTTTCCCGTCAACACAATCCCGATAGCTATGGTCCCGATAGCTATCGGGAGACGGGATCATCTCGTGTGTCACGAGACCCGTGGTCACGTGGCGAGTGAAAACCATGAAGCAGAATCGCGAAAAGCGATACGCTTCATGGTAAACCTTAAACCTTAAACCTTAAACCTTAAACCTTAAACCTTAAACCTTAAACCTTAAACCTTAAACCTTAAACAAAAAAAGCCCCTGCTACGCAGAGGCCTTTTTTTGTTAACCCAAGAAGTTGATTATTTCTTCTTGGTTGCTTTTTTAGTTGCTTTTTTAGCCACTTTCTTAGTTGCTTTCTTAGCTACTTTCTTAGTTGCTTTCTTAGCTACTTTCTTAGTTGCTTTCTTAGCTACTTTCTTAGTTGCTTTTTTAGCTCCTTTTTTTGCAGCTTTTTTAGCTCCTTTTTTTGTAGCTTTCTTAGTTGCTTTTTTAGCAGACTTTTTAGCAGCTTTCTTAGGAGCAGCCATCGCTTCAACATTTGTCATTTTGAATCCGATGATGCGTGTTACACCGGCTGCACTTGGAGTTGTGCTTTTTGTCATTTCCATGTTCTGTTTCATTGTTTTTTTGAGTTTTGAATTGGGTTAACGATTTATTTGTTGTGGTTATACTGTCACTGATTAATATTTGTTACAATTCATGTAACCTTTTCCTTTCTGACACTTTTCACCTGACAACTTCTCATTAATTCCAACGACATGGTGCATTGCTTTTCCTCATTCTGGTTTTATGATATTGTGGTAACAATTTTATCGACGTTATACTTGCCGGCTTTAAGATTAGACTGAATATCTTTAAATGCTTTTATGGTATAATTTACATCTTCAAGGGTATGAACTGCTGTTGGAATCAACCGCAGCATGATGACTCCTTTGGGTACAACCGGATACACCACCATGGAGCAGAAAATATCATAATTCTCACGTAGGTCAAGAATTAGATTGGTAGCTTCAGGTATAGTACCATTTAGAATAACAGGTGTAACCGGGGAGTTGGTATTACCGATTTCAAAACCTGCTTCCTTTAATCCGGATTGCAGCGCATTGGTTATTTTCCAGAGATTTTCTTTCAGCTCCGGCTTTGTGCGCAACAGTTCTAAGCGTTTCAATGCACCAATAACCAGGGGCATTGGAAGTGATTTAGCAAAAATCTGAGAGCGCATATTATAGCGCAGGTATTCTACTATTTGTTCGTTACTGCTGATAAACGCTCCGATAAGGGCCATTGATTTTGCGAATGTACCAAAGTAAATATCTATTCCATCCTGACATCCCTGGTGTTCCCCGGTGCCCGCACCTGTGGCGCCCATGGTTCCAAATCCATGCGCATCATCAACAAACAATCTGAAATTAAACTTCTTTTTGAGTTCAACTATTTCCTTCAACTTCCCCTGATCACCGGACATGCCAAAGACACCTTCAGTAATGACGAGTATGCCTCCGCCGGTCTGATCCGCCAATTTTGTAGCACGCTCCAATTGCTTGGTGAGATTTTCAATATCATTATGAGGATATACAAAACGCTTACCCATATGTAATCTCAATCCATCAATAATACAGGCATGGGATTCGGAATCATATACAATTACATCATGCCGGTCCACCAAACAATCGATTGCGCTTGTCATGCCCTGATATCCGAAATTCAAAAGAATCGTATCTTCTTTGTGCATGAATTTTGATAACTCCGCTTCCAGTTGTTCATGATAATTTGAATTCCCGGACATCATTCTTGCGCCCATGGGCATCGCATAACCAAACTTTGCACCGGCTTCCGCGTCTGCTTTGCGAACTTCAGGATGGTTGGCTAAACCTAAATAATTGTTCAAGCTCCAGACTAACTTTTCTTTGCCGCGGAAAATCATCTTATTTGAAATATCTCCTTCTAACTTCGGGAATGTAAAATAACCGTGAGCATCTTTTGCATGCATTCCCAATGGCCCCCTGTTCTTTCGAATCTTTTCGAATATATCTGTCATTTCAATTTATACTTTTTTCCTTTCGCTAACGTTGTTGTATTTCCGCCGTAGAATGCGACCGAAATATCATCACAAAAATAAAGTTAAATCCAATACCTTCCACAATCTTTTCAACATGCATTTGTTAATCAAATAAAATCACATCATGCAAATCAGTACCTTTGCATCATACTAAAAATGTAATGAAGCATCTCTTATTAATTGTCATTTCACTCTTGCTCTTGAATTCATGCAGCAAGTTTCAACATCATATGAAGAGTACTGATATGGAAGCGAAGTACGAAGCAGCCGTAAAGTATTATGAGAAGAAAGATTATTATCATGCACTGCAATTGTTCGAAGAGTTGATCAGTGTGTATCGCGGAACTTCGAAAGCGGAGAAGTCATACTACTATTATGTGTACTGTACTTATTATGTAGATGACTTCACGATGGCTGCTTATCACTTTAATAATTTTGTTCAAAGTTATCCAAGCAGTACTTATGCGGAAGAAATGCAATATATGTATGCGTATTGCTACTACCTGGATTCTCCTGTTTCGAGTTTGGATCAAACCAGCACGTATGATGCCATCGATAAGTTCCAACTCTTTATTAATAAGTTTCCGAACAGTAAAAAAGTAGAAGAGTCTAATAAGTACATCGATGAGTTGCGCCTGAAGCTGGAAGTAAAATCTTTTGACAATGCGAAGTTGTATTATAGAACTGAAAATTATAAAGCCGCCGTTGTTGCCTTTTCTAATCTTCTTAAAGATTTCCCGTACACCATATATAAGGAGGAGGCTCTTTTTCTTAGTTTGAGGTCATCCTATCTCTATGCTATCAACTCTGTTGAATCCAAAAGAGCGGAACGCTTAAAACTCAGTTTAGAAGAGTATTATAAATTAATAGATAATTTCTCCCAAAGTAAGTATCTTCGCGAAGCAGAACGTACCTTTGAAGCTATTCAAAAGGAGTTAGGGGAAGGCGCCTTAAAATCTTCTGGAATTAATTGATATAAAGATACTTATAAAATATAAATTACTGACGCATGGCTAATTATAAATCATCCACGAATACTACGGTAACCAGGGATCTTGTCAATTTTGAGGAGAAAACCGGAAATATTTACGAATCATTGGTGGTTTTAGCGAAAAGAGCTAATCATATTTCTGCCGAAATGAAGGAAGAATTGAATGATAAACTGTCAGAATTTGCCAGCATTACTGATAATCTGGAAGAAATTTTTGAAAATCGTGAGCAAATTGAGATATCTAAACATTACGAGAAGTTACCAAAAGCTTCTCTGATTTCGATTCAAGAGTTCCTTGACGGTAAAATTTATTACCGAAATCCGGCTAACGAACAATAAATTTTTCGGGATGCAACTGGCCGGAAAAAGGATAATCCTCGGAATAACCGGTAGTATAGCTGCATATAAAGCAGCCTTAATCACTCGTTTGCTTGTACTTGAAGGTGCTGATGTTCAGGTTGTTATGTCTGACTCTGCGGCCGAATTCATTTCGCCACTGACCCTCTCCGTATTATCTAAAAAGCCTGTACTCACTCAAATGGTATCTCCCGGCCAAACCTGGAATAACCATGTTGAATTGGGAATATGGGCTGATATGCTGGTGGTCGCCCCCATCTCAGCAAATACACTCGCTGCTTTCGCAAATGGTACCTGTCAAAATTTACTTCAGGCCGTTTTTCTTTCCGCCAGATGTCCGGTAATGGTAGCTCCGGCTATGGATCACGATATGTTTTTACATGAAGCTACACAAGCCAATATCGCTCTTTTAAAGAAACGCGGTGTTTTATTCATTGATCCCGCAAAAGGTGAACTGGCTTCAGGAATTATAGGTGAGGGTAGGATGGAGGAACCGGAATGTATTCTCGAAAAAATCTGTTCTTATTTTGATTCGAATAAACCGCTGGCAGGTAAAAAAATTCTTGTGTCTGCCGGACCAACCAGAGAAAAAATTGATCCGGTCCGATACATTTCAAATTTTTCTACCGGTAAAATGGGAGTGGCAATTGCACGCGTCTTGCTCAATGCCGGTGCTACCGTTTATTTTGTGAGCGGTCCACTTCAGATTGAAATTCCTTCGGCAGTTCATCTCGTTTCTGTCACTTCTGCTGAAGAAATGTTGAATGCCTGTACCGGTATTTTTCCCGAAATGGATGCCGCTATTATGACCGCTGCAGTTGCTGATTATACACCTAAAAAAGTGAATGATCAAAAAGTGAAAAAAATGGAAGCCGCCTGGAATCTTGAACTCTCCAAAACCGAAGACATACTCCTTCATCTCGGAAAATTAAAAAAGCGGAATCAATTGTTAATAGGTTTTGCACTGGAAACTCAAAATGAATTGGAGAATGCTCAGGATAAATTGACGCGTAAGAATTTGGATATGATTGTGTTGAATTCTATGAATGATGAGGGAGCCGGCTTTGGAAAGGATACGAATAAAGTGACTTTGCTATTTAAAGACAACACAAGGAAAGATGTTCCGTTGATGAGTAAAGACTTAGTCGCCAAAGAAATCATTGATTCTTTATTAAATTTGATGCATGCGTAATCTCCTACTAATAGCGTTACTGATAGTGCTGTCTGTTCCTATTGCTATGGCTCAGGAATTGAATTGCTCTGTCTCGGTGATCTCTCCCCGTATTCAATCGTCCGATAAAAGAATTTTTACCACTTTGCAAACTTCAATTATGGAGTTTATAAATAATACCAAATGGACGAATGATAAAATTAAAAATGAAGAAAAGATAGAGTGTAGTATTCAGATAGAAATAGAAGAGCGGGTAGGGACAGATGAATTTAAAGCGTCTATTCAGGTGAGTTCCAGAAGACCTGTTTTTGGGACCTCCTACAATTCTCCTGTGTTAAATTATAAGGATGATGATTTTAATTTTCGATATGTAGAATTCCAGCCTTTTGAATACAACGATGGTCAAGTAAATCCTAATCTGGTAATGGTTCTTGCCTTTTACGCCTATACCATTATCGGTTTTGATTACGAGACATTTTCTCCTCTGGGTGGAAGTCCCTACTTTGCTAAAGCGCAAGCAATAGTAGCCAATAGTGCGAATGCTCCCGAACCCGGATGGAAAGCATTTGAAGGACTAAGAAACAGATTCTGGTTAATGGAAAATGTGAACAATCCTATCTATAAACCTATCCGCCAATTTTATTATGATTTTCACCGCAAAGGTCTCGATGTAATGACCAAGAAAACGGATGAATCTGCTCGTGTTATTGCCGCAAGTCTTGAAAAACTCCGTCGTGTGCATGCCGATAAACCACTTTCTGTATTTATGAAAACACTCTTTGATGCGAAAGTGGATGAAATGGTGAATCTTTTTCGAATGCTCCGGCCGATGTGAACTCACAGGCAAAACAAACATTGAGTGACATTGATCCCATCAATACATCCAAATATCAGAAAATTACCGGAGGTTAGATGGCGATCAGGTAAGCAAATGAATTGAATTTTTATTCTAACGGTTTTCATAAAAAGCTTATAGCATGTTAAAGAAATTATCAGTCAACAATTATGTTTTAATTGATCAACTGGATATCCGGCTGGAGAAAGGTTTGAGCATTATTACCGGTGAAACAGGTGCCGGAAAATCTATTATTCTGGGTGCGCTTGGGATGATCTCCGGTCAACGTGTAGATGCATCCCTTCTTCTCAATAAAGAGAAGAAATGCATTGTGGAAGCTGTTTTTGAGATTGCTCCTTATCATCTGCAGGAGTTTTTTTCCGAGCATGAATTGGATTACGATAAAGAAACAACGGTCCGTCGTGAAATTAATACGGAAGGTAAATCCAGAGCTTTTGTGAATGATACTCCTGTAGGACTTGCTTTGTTGAAGGAGTTGTCTTCGAAATTGCTCGATATCCATAGTCAGCATGAAACTTTATTGCTTTCCGATGGCAAGTTTCAAATGCATGTGTTGGATGCGTATGCAGGCAATGTAAAACAACTTGAAAAATACAAGGTGGATTACAAAAATGTAAAGGAGTTGCGCAAAGAATTGACTTTACTCAAGGAAGCCGAGAAGCAAAGTAAAGCAGACCTGGACTATTTTACTTTTCAGTTTGATGAATTAAATAGTGTGCAGCTGATTTCCGGAGAGCAGGAATTGTTGGAACAGGAACAGGAACGTTTGGAACATTCAGGAGATATACTTCTTCAGTTGGGAAAAGCAATGGGTATTTTGAGAGAAGAAGATAATAATATTATCGTTCAACTTCTCAGTGTTCAGCAATCTCTCAATGCAATAAAAAAATACGATGAAAAATTTAGTCTCCTGGCTGAACGTATTAATTCATCGTTGGTAGAGCTGAAGGATGTGTATGACGAAGTAGAGTCGGCTGCCGCAACTTTTCAAGTAGATCCCAACCGGCTTGAATTTATCGGTGACCGTCTGAGTTCGATTTATAATCTTCAAAAAAAACATCGGGTGAATACCGTAGAAGAATTGTTGATGTTGAAGGAAGATCTCGATACTAAAATTACTGCTATTGGTTCGTTGGAGGATCAGTTACTGGCACTTACTTCAAAACAAAATGAGGCCATAAAGATGCTCGAACTTTCAGGAGAGGAACTCAGTAAATCCCGTCATGCTGCTATTCCTTTAATTGAAAAAGAGATTACCAAACAACTGGCAGAATTGTCAATGCCACATGCTGTTTTTAAAATCAAATTGGTGAAGGATAAAGATGAAGGATTTTTGCCGGAGGGAATGGAGAAAATTGTATTTATGTTTTCTGCAAATAAGGGGGTTGATTTTAAAGAGTTAGGTAAAGTGGCTTCCGGTGGAGAAATGTCAAGATTGATGCTTTGTATTAAAGCACTTCTCGCACGTCTGTCTGCAATGCCCACTGTGATATTCGATGAAATTGATACCGGGATTTCAGGCGAGACGGCTGCACGCGTGGGGACAATCCTGAAGCAAATGGCGAAGAATCATCAGGTGCTTGCCATTACGCATTTACCACAACTTGCATCGAAAGGTGATGATCATTTTTTAGTTTATAAGGAAGTTAGAAAAGGGTTGACCCGTTCCTTTTTAAAGAAGTTGGAGGAGCAAGAACGCGTAAATGAAATAGCCAGAATGTTAAGCGGGGAAGCACTGAGTGCCGCTGCACTTGAAAATGCAAAGGACTTATTAAGTCAATAGATTGATAATCAAATAATTTTATCCTTTTTCCGTCGGGATGATACAAAGCACTATTTTTGGACCATAAATCACATCGTATGTCATACTCATTATTAAAAGGTAAACGGGGAATAATTTTTGGCGCACTTGATCCCAATTCTATTGCTTGGAAAGTTGCAGTCAGAGCCCATGAAGAAGGTGCAGCTTTTACGCTCACAAATGCACCTGTCGCATTGAGAATGGGCGCGATCAATCAACTGGCAGAACAATGCGGAGCACAGGTGATAGGTGCAGATGCCACATCGATGACGGATCTGGAAAATCTCTTTAATCAATCCGCGGAAGTGCTTGGTGGTAAAATTGACTTTGTTTTGCATTCAATCGGAATGTCTCCTAATGTGAGAAAGAATAAACCTTATACCGACCTGGATTATGAATACTTTCATAAGACAATTGATATCTCGGCAATGTCATTGCATAGAGTTTTGCAATCAGCAATGAAACTGGATGCTATCAGTGAGTGGGGTAGTGTGGTCGCTTTAACCTATATCGCAGCACAGCGGGTTTTTCCGGATTATAATGATATGGCGGATGCGAAATCAATGTTGGAAAGTATAGCCAGAAGTTATGGCTACCATTACGGAAAATTTCGAAAAGTGAGGGTGAATACGATTTCTCAATCACCAACAAAAACTACCGCCGGACAAGGTGTTAAGGGATTTGATTCTTTCTTTAATTATGCGGATGCCATCTCACCATTAGGAAATGCAACTGCAGAAGCTTGTGCCGATTATTGTATTTCGCTCTTCTCCGATTTGACTAAACATGTAACCATGCAAAATCTTTTTCACGACGGTGGATTTTCATTTACAGGAGTGAGTAATGAGGTGATGGATAAATTTCAATCCTGATAAAACTTGATAAGTAAATCATAAAAAAAGCCCGTTTTTCAACGGGCTTTTTTTTATGATTCTTCCTTCTTCTTTTTGGGCTTGGGTGGTTTCATGATGGACACCTTGAGACCTTCTGACTCCGGATCTTTTATCAATTCAATGGTGTCTCCTTCACTTAATTCTCCTTTAATGATCTCCTCTGCCATTGGGTCTTCAACATATTTCTGGATAGCACGCTTCAATGGTCGGGCACCGAAATTAGAATCGTATCCTTTGTCCGTCAGGAATTCCTTTGCATCATCTGATAACTTCACTTTATATCCCAGTTCATTCACTCTTTTATAGAGATGCTCCAATTCAAGGTCAATGATTTTGAATATATCTTCTTTCGAAAGACCATTGAAAATGACTACATCATCAATACGATTCAGGAACTCGGGAGCAAAGGCTTTTTTAAGGGAGTTCTCAATTACACCTCTGGCATGTTCATCCGCCTGATTATTCTTGGAAGCCGTAGAGAACCCAACTCCCTGTCCGAAATCTTTTAACTGGCGTGAACCAATGTTGGATGTCATAATAATGATCGTATTCTTGAAATCTACTTTACGACCTAAACTATCTGTGAGTTGTCCATCATCAAGTACCTGAAGAAGCAGGTTAAATACATCCGGATGAGCTTTTTCAATTTCATCGAGCAATACAATAGAGTAGGGCTTGCGACGAACTTTTTCTGTCAGCTGACCACCTTCTTCATAACCCACATATCCGGGAGGCGCTCCAATAAGTCTCGATACGGCAAACTTCTCCATATACTCACTCATGTCAATTCGAATGAGTGCGTCTTCAGTATCGAATAAGTAACGGCTGAGCACTTTCGCAAGTTCAGTTTTACCCACACCGGTAGGTCCTAAGAAGATAAACGTACCGATGGGTTTATTCGGATCTTTTAATCCGGCACGGTTCCTCTGAATAGCCTTCACGACTTTTTTCACTGCATCATCCTGACCGATTACTTTTCCGCTCAACTCTTCCGGCATTTTAATTAACCGGGTGGTTTCCGCCTGTGCAATTCGTGTTACGGGTATTCCGCTCATCATCGCCACCACCTGTGAAACATCCTCGAGGTCTACGGTGTAACGTTGCGTCTTGGTTTCTTCTTCCCAGGCACGTTTTGCTCCTTCAAGTTGTTCAAGCAATTGTTTCTCGGAGTCACGTAGGCGTGCGGCTTCTTCATATTTCTGACTACGCACAACACGGTTCTTTTCCACTTTTATATCCTGAACTTTGTTTTCCAGTTCAATGATATTCTGGGGAACATGAATATTTGAAATATGTACACGGGAGCCGGCTTCGTCAAGGGCATCAATGGCCTTATCCGGTAAAAAGCGGTCGGTGATATATCTGTTGGTTAATTTAACGCAAGCCTGAATAGCGGCATCTGTATAGGTCACATGATGGTGTTCTTCATACTTTTCTTTAATATTTGAAAGTATCTGAACAGTTTCTTCTACAGAGGTAGGATCAACAATAACTTTTTGGAAGCGGCGATCCAAAGCACCATCCTTTTCAATATATTGGCGATATTCATCCAATGTGGTGGCACCAATACATTGAATTTCTCCCCGGGCTAATGCAGGTTTAAACATATTGGAAGCATCCAATGAACCGGAAGCACCACCTGCACCAATAATAGTATGTATTTCATCGATGAATAGGATGACATCCGGAGATTTTTCCAGCTCATTCATTACGGCTTTCATCCGCTCTTCAAACTGACCACGGTATTTTGTTCCGGCCACCAGAGAAGCAAGATCAAGTGTAACGATTCGTTTATTAAATAATATTCGGGAAACCTTTCGTTGAATGATTCTCAATGCAAGACCTTCAGCAATGGCTGATTTTCCTACACCGGGCTCTCCGATCAGGATAGGGTTGTTTTTCTTACGACGGGAGAGAATTTGAGAAACGCGCTCAATTTCCTTTTTCACGGCCCACAATCGGATCAAGTTTTCCTTCTTCGGCAGCTTTTGTAAGATCCCGGCCAAAATTGTCCAAAACGGGCGTCTTGGATTTCGTTTCACCCGGCTTTTTCTGGGAAGAACCAAAGGAAGGACCATCATCATCCTTGGAGTAAGGATCATCATCCGAAGGAGATTGAGGGGCTTCTGACTTGAAATTAGATTTAAAAAGTTCAAGCTCTTCCCGCATGATATCATAGGTCACCCCAAATTGGTTGAGAATTTGAGTGGCTATGTTGTCCTCGTCTTTTAAAATGGCGAGTAACAGATGTTCAGTACCGATGATTTCACTTTTGAAAATCTTCGCTTCAAGGTAGGTAATCTTTAGTGCCTTTTCAGCTTGCTTTGTAAGAGGGATGTTGTTTAGATTCGTGACCGAACCGGCATTTCCTTTTACCGCATTTTCAACGGATTTCCTGAGCTCAACCAGGTTTATGTTTAATGATTTAAGAAACTTAATTGCCATTCCTTCACCCTCTCGAATGAGGCCTAAAAGAAGATGTTCGGTTCCTATGTAATCATGGCCTAGGCGCAAAGCTTCTTCACGACTGAACGTGATGACATCTTTTACCCGGGGTGAGAATTTAGCTTCCATATTATTGATGGGTTTCTGTGTTTGAACGTATGTGGACTAAAAAAGTTTGAATTGGCATTTTTGTCTATTAGGGGTGACGATTCGGGATCTGTAATATTGGATCTGATTCATCACAAATTACGACTAAGTTACAATAGTAATTTTCCTGTGGCAAAGAATTTATTTACTTCTTACACTTCTGTTGCAATTGTTGATAATTCGGTTTCGTCTCTGCCAAAAATATGCCACCATTTCACTACCTTCGTGCTTCCTCAAAAGACTTTATCAACAAGGCGATTAACATTCTCAAATTATTGTTTGCCAAGGATTTGGTAAAGTAGGGCAGGAATGACAAAATAGCATAGAAAAAATAAATAATACACATATGGCAGACGGCGAAAAAATCGTTCGGATTAATATTGAAGATGAGATGAAAACGGCCTACATTGACTATTCAATGTCGGTGATCGTTTCTCGTGCATTACCTGATGTTAGGGATGGGCTGAAGCCGGTTCATCGTCGTGTTTTGTTCGGGATGCAGGATTTGGGTGTATTTTCAAACCGGCCACATAAGAAATCGGCGAGGATAGTAGGGGAAGTATTGGGTAAGTATCATCCACACGGTGATAGCTCGGTTTATGATTCAATGGTGCGTATGGCTCAGCCCTGGTCGCTGAGATATATGCTTGTTGACGGACAAGGTAACTTTGGTTCTGTAGATGGAGATAGCCCGGCTGCGATGCGTTATACGGAGGCCCGATTGCGGAAATTAGCTGAAGAAATGCTATCTGATATAGATAAGGATACTGTCGATTTCAGATTGAACTTTGATGATACGCTGGAAGAACCTACCGTTTTACCTGCCAAGATTCCGAACTTATTGGTAAATGGTGCTGCCGGTATCGCGGTCGGTATGGCCACTAATATGGCTCCCCATAATCTGACGGAAGTATTGAATGCTATTGTAGCCTATATTGATAACCGTGAGATTACCATCGAGGAACTCTGCAAATTCGTGAAAGCACCCGATTTTCCAACCGGCGGAATCATTTATGGATATTCGGGGGTAAAAGATGCCTATGAAACCGGAAGGGGACGCGTGGTGATTCGTGCGAAGTCGTTGATTGAAACGATTGATAATGGCCGGGAACGAATCATCGTAACTGAAATTCCCTATCAGGTGAACAAGGCGGAAATGATTAAACGTACTGCCGATCTGATCAATGAAAAGAAAATTGAAGGTATAAGTGATATTCGTGATGAGTCGGATCGCGAAGGAATGCGCATCGTGTATGAAATTAAACGCGATGCCATGGCTTCTGTGGTCCTTAACCATCTTTATAAACATACGGACTTACAGAACTCTTTTTAGCATCAATAACATAGCATTGGTTGGAGGACGACCGATGATGTTGAATCTAAAAGATCTGATTGTTCATTATGTGGAGCACCGTCATGAAGTTTTATTGCGTAAGACCCGTTATGAACTGGCAGAAGCAGAAAAGCGTGCTCATATTTTAGAAGGCTTGTTGATTGCTTTAGATCATTTGGATGAAGTGATTGCCTTGATTCGAAAATCTCAAACACCTGACGAAGCGAAGTCCGGACTGATGTCCAATTTCCAGTTGAGTGAAATTCAGTCGAAGGCTATTCTTGAAATGCGTTTGCAGCGTCTGACCGGTCTGGAGCGCGATAAGATACGTGCAGAGTATGCAGAAATTATGAAGATGATTGATTTTTATAAGCAGGTGTTGTCAGATGAGTCTTTAAGAATGAAAATTCTCAAAGATGAGATGATTGAAATGCGGGAAAAGTACGGGGATGAAAGAAGAACCGAGATTGTCTACATGGCTGATGATATGTCTATGGAAGATATGATCGCGGATGAGCCCGTGGTGGTGACGATTTCTCATATGGGATATATTAAGCGGACGAATCTGTTTGAATACCGTACGCAGGGCAGAGGAGGTCGTGGTGCGGCCGGAGCAGCTACCCGGGATGAAGATTTCGTAGAGCATCTGTTTGTAGCTACCAATCACAACTACCTTTTGTTGTTTACTGAAAAAGGAAAATGTTTCTGGTTGAGGATTTTTGAAATTCCTGAAGGAACAAAGAATTCTAAAGGAAGGGCCCTGCAGAATCTGATTAGTATTACTCCGGATGATAAGGTGAAAGCCTTCGTAAATGTGAAGAATCTGGTTGAAGAAGATTATCTGAATAACAATCATATCATACTTTGTACCCGAAAAGGCACAATTAAAAAAACATTGCTGGAAGCTTATTCTCGTCCACGTCAAACAGGAATTAACGCGATTACCATTAATGATGGAGATGAGCTGATAGAAGCACGCCTGACGAATGGGCAGAATGAAATTTTGCTGGCCGTAAAATCCGGAAGAGCTATTCGTTTTAATGAATCTACAGTCCGTCCAATGGGAAGAAATGCTTCCGGAGTAAGAGGAGTAAGTCTGGATAATGAGAAGGATGAAGTGATCGGAATGGTTTGTATTGAAGATTCGGTGAAGGAATCTATCCTGGTGGTATCAGAAAAAGGATACGGAAAGCGATCAGATCTGGAGGATTATAGAGTGACAAATCGAGGCGGTAAAGGTGTCAAAACATTGCAGGTTACTGACAAGACAGGTGAATTAGTTGGCATAAAATCTGTTATTGACGGCGACGATCTGATGATCATTACCAAAAAAGGAACTACAATCCGGATTCCGGTTGATGGTTTAAGAGTGATGGGCAGAGCAACTCAGGGAGTGAAGGTGATTCGATTGGATGATGAAGATGAAATAGCTTCTATTGCTAAAGTAGAAGAACATTTATTAAAGACGCCCTTGCTGGAAAATGAAATAGATGTAACCGGTGAAGGTCCAATGGATGAGGTCAATCCTTCAGCCGAAACTAATCCGGAAAATATCTCAGAAAATTCAACCGGAGATAACACTGAAAATCCGACCGATAATACTCCTGAAAATCCGACCGGAGAAGCACCTGATCAGACTAACGAATAAAATTATAAACCACTAATTATGAAATATTTATTTATTTCAATTACACTTCTACTTTCACTAAATGTGAATGGGCAGAAGGCCGCAGTTCAAACGGCATATAACTATCTAAGATATGACGATTTGGATAAAGCCAAGGAAGCTATTGATGGGGCTGTGCAAAATGAATCAACAATAGGGATGTCTAAAGCCTGGTATTACAGAGGAAGTATTTATCATGCGATTTATGAATCCACAAAGGAGAAATTTGCGCCTTTGAAACCCGGATCGTTGAAAGAGGCACTGAAATCGTATGAGAAAACCATTGAGTTGGATACTAAAAAGGAGTTTTACGATGACGTGATTAAAAGAATGGAGATTGTTGCCTCTCAATCTTTGAACACAGGAGTGGATAATTTTAGGGAAAATAAATATCCGGAAGCCTTAGTCGCTTTTCAAACATCTGCAGATATCAATAAGAAGTATTTTAACAGATTTGATACGCTGGCCATTTATAATGCAGGTTTGGCTGCAGATAAAGCAAAGGATGCGACAACAGCGTTAAATTACTTTAAGATTTTAACAGATGCGAATTATGGCGGATCAAAGCTCTACAGCTTAATGGCCAATATGTATTTGGATCAAAAGGATACAGCGAATGCCCTATTAGTGATAAATCAGGGGCACCAGAAGTTCCCGGAAGATGCGTCGTTGATCACTCAGGGACTTAATATTTATTTATTCAGTGGAAAGGATAAAGAAGCTTATACTCAAAATGAAGAAGCACTAAGAGCGGATCCGGGCAATCCGGTCTTGTATTATATCAAAGGAAACTTAGCAGATAAGCTGGGGAAAAAGGAGGAAGCCATTGCGGCTTATAAGAAGGCTATTGAGTTAAAGGCAGATTATTTCGACGCTGTTTATAACCTCGGCGCACTGTTTTTTAACGAAGGTGCTGAAATGGCCAATAAGGCGAATAGTATAGCGCCCAGTAAAGTGGCAGAATATGACGCAGCAAAGAAAAATTCGAAGCGAAGTTTAAAGAAGCATTACCATATCTTGAAAAAGCCTATCAGCTTAACCCGAAAGATATCGGAACCATGCAAAGTTTAAAGCAACTTTATACAAGAATCGGTGACCTTGCCAAGGCAGGGGAAATGAAGAAAGCCTTAGAGGCTACAAAATAGAATAAACTAAAAATGGGGGCTAATGCCCTCATTTTTAGTTAAATACTATTTAACATAATGTTAATTATAGAACAAAGTGAGCGATTTCGAAGTGAGATTTTAGTCCTTTATATTGATACTTATGTTAAATAGATGATCTCATGATTGAACCGCTGAAACGAACAATTCAGTGGTTTTTTGATCCATCGAATTAGGAATACTGCTTCTGTTCTTCAGCGGCTATACCGTAATTTCCTTTGTGATTTCTGCCGATATATGGTTTGCAAATAACATCTATACGATCATCCTGTTCACAGTAAATACCGTAGTCGTAGCAATACCTGCTGATTCCTGCCTTGCTCTTCCGCTCTTCGGTAAAATATTGCCAGTCGAATCCTATGATAGATAATTCCTCCCGGGTTAAATGGACTTTATTGGATTTTTCCAAATCAAATAGGATTTTACGGTTCTTTCTTAACTTGTTATTGACGTGGCGCATTAAGGCATTTCTATACCCATTGTATTTGTTGTGATGGGTGTTTCTGCACATATCTGAGCAGAATTTCTTATCCGATCTTCCAATGATAGCGTCTCCGCAATCGATACATTTCTTTTTCATAGGTGGTTATATTAAAATGATTAGAGCTGACCAGGCTTGTTTTCGGCGATTTGAAAATTTATCCGAATGGCGTTGATTCTATAAGAACTGATGACGAAAGTAAGTCGGTTTCCAGCCGGTTCCAAGTTGAAATTTAGTTGTTTATCCACATTTCAAGGTGGAATAACTTCTAATCAGATATTTACACCGTTTTTTTTAAACGAATACAAACGTTTATACGGAGCGTTTCATAGGAATCCTCTATGCTAAAAATAGTTTCTACAATTGTATACGACTGTAAACGCTTATTAAACGACTATTCCACGCCAACCACCACATCTTTGCATCGTCGACAATTGGTGTGCACCTGAAAATCAACAATCATTAAAAAAGAAAGCACATGAACTCATTAAAGAACAAGGTTAACCTGATCGGAAACCTGGGATTTACTCCCGAAATTAAATCCATGCAGGGTGGGAAAAAACTGGCAAAGGTCACCCTGGCTACCAATGAAAGCTACCGTAACGCCAAAGGCGAACGTGTAGATGAGACCCAATGGCATAATCTGGTTGCCTGGGGTAAGACTGCTGAGATATTTGAACAATATACTCGTGTAGGCAGTAAAGTTGCTGTGGAAGGTAAACTCGTGAACAAGAGTTATCTGGATAAACAGGGCAACAAGAAGTCCGTTACGGAGATTCAGGTAAATGAAGTACTGATTTTAAGTAACTGGGCCGGCGATCAAGCCGAAAGCTGAGAGGGGACTTCCCTCCTATTAAAAACCGTCGTATCTGAAAAGAACGGCGGTTTTTTCTTTTGTTTTTACTGAGAAAAGATTAAATTTAAACTTTAGATAAATCACTTAAATACTTGATAATTAAATTACTTGTATTTTTGGATGCGCCTTGCCCACCTAGCTTGATTTTGAGTGCTTCAAATGATTTTAACATGGTTTGTCTTGATTCCCTGTCAAACAGTTTCATCAACTCAGATTGCAAATTTTTTGGTTGAAGTTCATCTTGAATCAGCTCCTTCACGATCTCCTGATCCATTACTAAATTGACCAACGAAATGTATTTTACTTTAACCAACTGTCGGGCTATCCAGTAGGAAAGCACATTCCCTTTGTAACAAACCACCTCGGGTACACCAAACAATGCCGTTTCCAGCGTTGCTGTACCACTGGTCACAAGTGCGGCTGATGATTTACTCAGGATGGCATAGGTTTGATTCCGGATCAGAGTAATATCTTTTCTCGCCCCGATAATTTCAAGGTATAATTCCAGTGGTTGTGATGGAGCTACAGCTAAAATAAAATGAAATTGGTCCAGATTTTCTGTAGCACTAAGCATAATAGGAAGCATTGTTTCTATTTCCTGTTTTCTGCTTCCGGGTAAAAGCGCAATCAACTTTTTACCTTCAGGTATATTATTCCGTTTTTCCCAATCATCCTCTGCCCACTTTCTGTTTCCGATAGCATCGATTAAGGGGTGGCCAACAAATTCAACTTCCATCCCTCTTTGATGATAGAATTCTTTCTCAAAAGGGAGTATGACAAACATTTTATCGACATCTCTCTTAATTCTATTAATTCGGGATTCCTTCCAGGCCCATATTTGGGGAGAGATATAATAGATTATTTTTATGCCTGCTTTTTTACCAAATTCTGCTATGCGTAAGTTAAATCCGGGATAATCGATTAAGATGATAGCATCCGGTTTCCAGTCCAGAATATCCTGCTTACAAAAAGAAAGATTGCGAAGAATGGTCCGAAGGTTAGCCACCACTTCTAAAAAACCCATGAATGCCAGATCCCGGTAATGCTTCACTATGACAGCCCCCTGATCTTCCATCAAATCTCCTCCCCAGCAACGGAATTCTGCCTTCAAATCATCCTTCTTTAAAGCTTGTATGAGATTGCTTCCGTGTAAATCGCCGGAGGCTTCTCCCGCTATAATATAATACTTCATGAGAGGATTTTAAAGTAGAAGACAATGAAAGCATAGATAAAAGTAGCACCTATTACTCCCTGAGCAGCTTTATCCGTTTCCTTTTTATAGAATAGAAAGAATAGTCCGAGATTTAATATGGCTCCAAGACTCAATACCGATACAGCAATGTTTGCTTTGATGACATGATCAATGAAATGGTCGAAGGTCATGTATCCGAAAAAGAGCAAATAATAGACGTAAAAACCCAATAGTGGCATAAGTAACCCGGGAACAAATCCGGTCATAAACCGGTCTTTAAGCCGATACTTTGATTGATTTACCATAAAGCGAAATTAGTCTTCTTCTGTACCAGATAGAGCAAGACACTGCAAAACAACGTGAGAAAAAATCCTTTTGCCAATTCAATCTCTCCTTCTTTTATCTGATTCCTGAAGAGAATGATCAAAGTGGCGAGCAGTAGTAATTGTTTTGAATCCGGGCGAATGAAGAATGGTCGATCTGCATAGTTTAAAAATACGATATCGATGGCAGTGAGAAGAAAATAAAGAGAAAGAAGAGCAATGGCTCCAAGCAGGATACCGACAAAAATATTGTCCTTTAATTTAAATTTTTTCATGCCATTTCACGGTGTTTAAATGAGGAATGGCGTGATGAGCAGTGAAGTCGAACTGGACCGGAACTACAGAAACATACCCGTTTTGTAATGCCCATTCATCCGTATCATCACCACTATCGAAATTGATGAACTTACCTGTCAGCCAATAATAGGTGCGCCCATAAGGATCCTTGCGTTCATCAAATTCTTCTTTCCATTTTGCATTTGCCTGTCGACAAATTCGAATTCCTTTTATCTTCGAAATAGGCAGATTTGGAATATTCACGTTGAGCAATGTTCCTTCCGGTAAGCCAATCTTTAAAATGTTGCGAACTACTTTGTCAATTATTTTTCTTGAAGGTGAAAAGTCAGCCTCCATACTGTAATTCAAAAGACTGAAGCCGATACTTGGAATACCTTCAATGGCACCTTCCATTGCTGCGGACATCGTACCTGAATAAATCACATTAATAGAAGAGTTTGAGCCATGATTAATTCCGGAAACACATAAATCCGGTTTTTTATGCAAAATTTGATTGACCGCAAGTTTCACACAATCAACAGGAGTACCTGAACATTGCCATGAATCCACTCCTTCAAAGACATTTACCTTATCCAATCGCAGCGGTTTGTTGATTGTAATTGCATGACCCATAGCGGATTGAGGGCTATCCGGAGCGACCACAATTACTTTCCCTATCAATTTCATCGCTTCTACTAAATTGCGTATGCCCGGTGCCGTTATACCATCATCGTTGGTCACCAATATGACGGGTTTGCCGGATTTTTTTATCGTCTTCTTCTTTGTGCTCATATGCAGATTCTGCCTGCGAAAGTAGTCTATGAGAATCAATTTATAGCGTTAACATTCATAGGAAAGTGTTTTACCTATTGCTGTTGTTTATAAAGTAAAAATGCCCGTCCGAAGAATGGACAGGCATTTTATGTGATTTGCGATACGCTTTTTGCGTAAAATTATTTGATACTTATTTCTCTGGCTTTTGGCTTTTCTTCCGCTTTCTTCGGCAGTTGCAATTCCATAATTCCATCCTCGTAATTGGCAACAATACCAGCCTGATCTACATTTTCAGGAAGACTGAATCTGCGTGTAAAAGAGGAGAATGAAAATTCCTTCCTTGTATAGCGTTCGGTTTTTTCATTGCTTTCCTGCTTACGTTCAGCGCTAACCACTAAGGTGTTTTCTTCCAGTGCAATTTTGAAGTCTTCCTTTTTAATCCGGGAACAGCCAGGTTTAATTTGTACATGGTTTCGTTCTCACTGATGTTTACGGCTGGTGCATTCCATTTTCTGAAATCAGATCCTGCATAGTCACTGAAGAATTCGTTGAATAGATCAACTGAGTTAGGGAATAATGTCCGGGCCGGACTTTCGTTTTTGAATTTAATGAGTGTCATTTTTTTAGATTTTATAGTTCAAAACACCCATTATCAATTGGTATACCAGTCCAAAAAAACTCCAAATATTCAGACATAGTGACATGCGATTAAGAAAGCCTCACGACACAATGTCATGAGGCTTTTATATTCTATTTTATAAATCATTTAATATCAACGAACTTTGTCACCAAGCATAGGGACAAATCGAAAAGTGTCGAAATGAATAATTTCTATTTCACCACCGGGCTTTTTGATTACGGTGGTCATCACCTGCTCGGTTAAAGAACCTACCGGAATAACCATGATCCCTCCTACTTTAAGTTGTCCTAAAAGTATTTGAGGAATTTCAGGAGCACCGCAGGTTACTAATATCTTATCAAAGGGAGCAAAAGCGGGAAGGCCCTTGAATCCATCTCCGTAATGCGTTTTAATACTGAAGTAATTTAACTGGTCAAGCCTTTTCCTCGTTTCTTCATGCAAAGGTTTATGCCGCTCAATAGAAAATACTTTGGCACCCGACTCAGCCAATACAGCAGATTGATATCCGCTTCCGGTCCCGATTTCCAATACTTTTTCACCCTTTGCCGGGTCGAGTAATTGGGTTTGGTAAGCAACAGTAAAAGGTTGAGATATAGTTTGTCCACAAGCAATAGGAAAAGCTTTGTCCTGATAGGCAAACTCCAAAAATGCATTGTCCATGAACAGATGTCGTGGAATTTTTCCAATGGCCTCCAGTACCATTTCATTTTGAATTCCCTTTTCGCGTAACTGCGCAACTAATTGCCTGCGAAGGCCTTGATGTCTGAATGAATCCTGAAGCATTTGAGAACAAATGTACCGAGCCATGAATGAAATATTTTACGTTTCTCATAAAATTCCTGACCTCTTTTCAACAGAGGGCATGCTAAAAACGAATAATTTTGTAAAAATTTCCAATATGTTGAAAGTTGGTGTGTTAGGCGCAGGGCATCTGGGTAAAATTCATTTAAGACAGATCCTTGAGTTAAAGGATGTATATGAGTTGGTTGGGTTTTATGACCCGGATCCTATAACCTCCGAAAAGGTAAGTCAGGAACTGGGTATCAGGAATTTTAAAACCATGGAGGAGCTGATTGAGCAAGTGGAGGTGGTTGATGTAGTAACACCTACCGTGAATCATTATGAATGTGCCAGCAAAGCATTACGGATGTCAAGGCATGTATTTATTGAAAAACCTTTAGCCAATACCTTGCAGGAATCCAAAGACCTTATTCGCCTGGCGAAAGAGGCGGATATGAAAGTTCAAATAGGACATGTAGAGCGGTTTAATCCTGCATTTAAAGCAGCAAGCCCTTATCTGCATCAACCGATGTTTATTGAAACGCATAGACTGGCACAATTCAATCCACGAGGTACTGATGTTTCGGTGGTACTTGATTTGATGATTCACGATATTGATATTGTTTTAAGCGTGGTGAGATCATCAGTGAAAAAGATAAGTACAAGTGGAGTTGCTGTAGTCAGTGATACACCTGATATCGCTAATGCCCGTATAGAATTTGATAACGGATGTGTGGCGAATTTGACGGCAAGCAGAATATCATTGAAGAATATGCGAAAAACAAGATTCTTCCAACGGGATGCTTATATCTCCGTTGATTTTCTCAAAAAGAGCACTGAAGTCGTTCGCCTGAAAGAAGTAGAGGGTGATCCTGATCCACTAGCCGTTCTTCTTGAAATGGGTGATGGAAAGCCGGTAAAGCAAATATATTTTGAGAATCCCGGTGTCGAAGATTCCAACGCAATCCGGGAGGAGTTAAGATCTTTTGCCGAAGCCATTGTAGAGGATAAAACACCTAAAGTTTCTATTGATGACGGGTACGCCGCTTTGAATGTGGCCTATCAGGTCATTGATAAATTGAAATTACTCCCCTCTATTGTTTCATAGTACTAAGCTGAATTGAAGAAGATGAAGAAAATTCAAGTGATTTCGTATTGGTTGTTTCCAGCTATTTTACTTTGCCTTGCTTCATGTAATCTGATCAATCCTGATGAAGAAATTCCTGCCTATATCGAAGTAAAGGGATTTAAAACAACTTCAAATTATCCGACTCAGGGATCAGCCTCAGGTAAGATCACTGATGTATGGGTATTTGCAGATGGTGCTTATGTAGGGACCTATGAATTACCGGCTCGTTTTCCGATTTTGGGAAGTGGTAAGAAAAAAATTAGTTTCGCTGCGGGAATTGAAGCAAATGGTATCGCCTCTACGAATGAATTTTATCCTTTATATCGATTTTTTGAAACAGATGTTGACCTTATTCCCGGTCAGGTAAGTGGACTGGATACAATAACTGTAGCCTACTTCCCTGCCCTACAGTATACCTGGTTCGAAGATTTTGAAAAGGATACCAGCGGTGGTGGTATCAGTCTGGATACAACAGGAATTAGCCTTGCCAACATCTTACCTGATTCTGTTGATGTTTTTGAAGGTCGGCGAAGTCTGAAAATGCAGGTGACGACCGCGGCAAATTTTATAGAATGCCGGACCGTTGGTGATGGCTATCAACTTACACCCGGAAAGGATGTTTATTTAGAAATGGATTATCGCTGCACACAGCCTTTTATTATGGGCTTTTTGGGTACCACGTTCTCCGGTGAAAAAACAATTCCGATCATTCGCCTGAATACAAAACCGGACTGGAACAAAATTTATATTCGTTTAGGCCCCTATGTAAACGCGAATTCGGATGTGCTGAAGTTCAAGATTTATTTTCGCGTAGCGCTGGAAGGAGGATTGACAGAAGGTACCGTTTACGTTGATAATTTAAAGCTGATTTCGAATTAATGAACAAACCGCGTCAAATTATCAAGTATGTGATAGCGGATCTTTTATCGGCTATGTTCGCATGGGCTTGCTTTTACATTTACCGGAAAGTAGGAATTGAGGCTGCTTTGTATGGGAGCCCAGTACCTTTTTTGCCGGATAAAAATTTTTATCTGGGGATTACTGTTTTACCGATTGCCTGGGTGGCCATATATGCATTGGTGGGAACCTATAATGATATCTACCGCAAATCAAGACTGCGTGAATTTGGTTTGACCATGTATGTCTCTGTTATTGTAGTAATTATTATTTTTTCTCCCTCCTGCTTGACGATGCCATCGTTTCCTATAAAAGCTATTACAGCATTTTTTTCGTTCTGTTTTTTCTGCATTTCGGGATAACTGCTTTTGTGCGATTTCTGATAACCACCCATACTGCCCGAAGAATTAAGGGTAGAAAAATTGGCTTCCCTACTCTGATAATTGGAAGCAGTCAACGTGCCGTGAACCTATTTAATGAGTACGAAACCGAAGTTTTAAGTCAGGGTTATAAATTTACTGGCTTTGTTCATGTTGATCATAATAACGGAAAGTATTTCGGCAGTTTGTTGCCTCATCTGGGTGGATTGGAAGATTTACCACGATTGATTGATGAGCATAAAATCGAAGAAATTATTATTGCCATTGAGTCTTCGGAACACGAGTTTATAGGAAGAATTATCAATGAACTGGAAGATAAAGATGTTATAATCAAAATCATTCCTGACATGTATGATATTCTTGCAGGAACTGTGAAAATGACTTCGATTTTCGGGTCGCCATTGATTATTATTAATCCTTCCTTGATGCCGGTTTGGCAACAATCTTTGAAGAGAATTATTGATATTGTGGTGTCTTTGTTTTTCCTGGTCCTGCTCAGTCCGGTTTATATAATAACAGCAATCATTATTAAAGTGACGTCACGAGGCCCCATTTTCTTTGTTCAGGAGAGAATTGGACTGCATGGAAATCCTTTTTCCATTTATAAGTTTCGATCGATGTTTTTGGGTGCTGAAAAGGGTGTGCCGATGCTTTCCAGTGATAATGATAGCCGAATTACTCCTTTTGGAAAATTTATGAGAGCGATTCGTTTGGATGAAATCCCACAGTTTTATAACGTTTTAATCGGAGATATGTCATTGGTTGGCCCTCGTCCGGAACGGCAGTATTTTATTGATCAGATTATGCAGAGAGCGCCACACTACCGCCATTTGCATAAAGTACGTCCGGGAATTACAAGTTGGGGACAAGTGAAGTATGGGTATGCAGAGAATGTGGAGGAAATGATTCAACGCTTAAAGTATGACATCATTTATATTGAAAATATGTCCTTGTCTCTGGATTTTAAAATATTGTTTTATACCATCAAAACAGTTCTACAGCATAGTGGGAAATAATCCGTTGATCAACGAATTATATCAGGCTTATTTATTACAGGTAAAGGTGGTGAGTGGGACACCTATGGTCTGAAATACTTTTCTTACATGATCTTCTTCGGTATCTGTGATGAAGAGTTGTCCGAAGGTTTCTTTACTGACCAATTCCATGAGTCGTGTAATCCTGTTTAAATCTAACTTGTCAAAAATATCATCCAGCAGGAGTATAGGTTTTAACCCACGCGTTTCTTTAATGACTTTGAATTGTGCAAGTTTTAAGGCAAGGATAATCGATTTTTGCTGTCCCTGAGATCCGATACGTTTTGCAGGATGACCATTTAAAGTGAGTGTCAGATCATCCTTATGAATTCCTGCAGTAGTATATTGAAGTATTAAATCTTTTTGAAGGTTTTTGTTTAACTGGGATTGAAGATTTTCATGTTCAAGACTACAATTATATTTCAATCCTGCTTCTTCGCTATTGTTGGTGAGGTAGGCATAGGATTCCTGAAATAAGGGTAGAAAATGCTCCATAAAATCTTTCCTGACAAGATAAATTTTTTCACCATACACCGCCAGTTGTTCATCCCAGACTTGCCAAAGAGAGGCATCAGTTAAAGCCCCTTTTGCAGTTTGCTTGAGAAGGGCATTCCGTTGTTGCAAGACACGATTGTAAGCCATCAGATCATCCAGATAAGGATGATTATATTGGCAAATAATACTGTCCATTAATTTTCTTCTCTCTTCACTTCCCCCACTGATGAGTTCCTGGTCAACTGGTGCCTCCATAACCAAAGGTAATAATCCAATATGTTCTCCCAGTCGGGAATACTCCTTTTGATTCCTTTTAATGCTCTTTTTTGTCCGTTTTTGACCAGCACCAATATTTCTTCGTTTTTTCCGTCTAATTCAAAAGTTCCGTTGATTGAAAAGAACGATTGAAGATGCTTTATGGAAAGGGCATCTCCTGAATTGAAATAGCTCTTGCACAAACAGAGATAATGGATCGCATCGAGGATATTGGTCTTACCGCTGCCGTTTTGACCGGTAAACGCATTGGCTCCTTCGCTGAAACTAAATTCGGCTTCATCGTAATTCTTAAAATTGAATAGGGTAAGTCTGCGTAAAAACATCTCACAAAAATAGTGTGTAATTTGGCAGAATCATCTTTAAAGTATTGCTCAAATTCGAACATTGGAAAGATTTAGCATGAAGAACAGATTAAATCAATCTAATCAATATGGAATTTTAATAATTTTCCGCTCCCGCCTGTTAAACAATTAATTTCGTCAACAATATGAAGATCATCATTCGTTTCATGCTCGCAACGCTGTTGCTGCCATGTCTGGTAAAAGCTCAGGATCCTGTATGGGTGGGCAATTCAGAAATCAAGGAAGTAAAAATCTTTCAAAATGGTGCAATGGTCACCAGAACAGCCAAAGCAACCCTGAATCCCGGATTCCAGGAAGTCGTCCTCGACGGACTTTCACCGTATATAAATCCGCAAAGTATTAGCTTAAAAGGAACCGGGGATGCCACTATTCTGGCAGTTTCGTTTCAGCAAAATTATCTGGTAGAAAAGAAAAAATCCAAGGAAATTACTTCCCTTGAACAAGACCTGGATTCATTAAGTCTTCGACTGCAACAGGTAAAAAATAAAATCGTTGTCCTGTCCGAAACGCAAGCCCTTCTCCAGGCGAATAAATCAATTGGAGGTGCTAACAACGGGGTACTCGTGGATGAACTGGAGCCGGTAGTTGATTACTTCATTAAGAAGATGGGCGAATTAAAGGAAGATCAGCTGATGACTCAACTTAAAGAAAAGAAGCTGAACGAACAGATCGGGAAAATACAGCAACAACTGAATGTGCTTCGTCAGAAGCAGCAGCAGCCCACCGGAAATATTATTGTGAAGGTAGATGCACGTTCGCGAACCATGTCTTCTTTTGATTTCAGTTATGTCATTAACTCCAATGTCACCTGGTATGCATTTTATGACATTAAAGTTAAAGATGTAAACAGTCCTGTTGAACTGGTCTACAAAGCGAAAGTAAATCAAAGTTCAGGTGAGGATTGGAATCAGGTACGGTTAAGTTTAAGCACAGGGAATCCTGCAATAGGAAGCGAGCGCCCCTTTTTAAATCCATGGTATCTCAACTTTTACCAACCTCGTCCAATGTATTCTGTTCAGGAGAAATCAAAACGAATGGATATGCCTTCTGCACCTGCTGTTGCTGAAGGTGCAGTAATGTCTATGGAACAGGATCAGCAGGATATGAAGAATGTTTCCGTTATTATGAGTGAAAATCAACTTTCTTCCAGCTTTGAGATTCAACAGCCCTACTCTATCCCTTCTGATGGCCAGGATTATCAGGTAGAAATTCAAAAGCATTCATTAAAAGCGGACTACAATTATATTGTCCTTCCAAAGTTGGATGCAGATGCATTTTTAACTGCACGCATCACCGGATGGGAGGAATTAAGTCTGACCGCCGGAGGAGCCAATATTTACTTTGACGGAGCTTATGTTGGAGAGTCATTTGTCAATCCTGCAGAAACCAATGATACACTAGAAATTTCATTGGGTCGCGATAAACGAATCGTGGTTAAACGTGAGAAGTTAAAGGATTTGAGTGGCTCTAAATTATTTGGTGGAAATAAGGAACGCTCTCTTCTTATGATATCAGTATAAAAATGGAAAAAAGAGGCGATCAGTATCCTGCTTTATGATCAAATTCCGCTCACCATGCAAAAAGATATTGAAGTGAAAGTGGAAGAGTTGAGTGGTGGGGAACACAATACCGAAACCGGAGAAGTCAAATGGAAATTGCAGATTCCTGCAGGTGAAACAGCAAAAAAGCGACTGTCTTTTAAGGTGAAATATCCTAAGGATAAACAAATATTGGGTTTGTAAAACACTTAAATAAATTTAAACTAAAAGGGCGACTCTCAACTGGTCGTCCTTTTATAATTCATACGATACCGGATCAATGAAGCAAGGGCTCTTACTGACTTCTACTCTTCGCCCATCCGGATAAATTGCATCTAATTTTACCCGTTGTCCTTTTTTATAATTTTCCATAATCACCCTTTTTCCATCCGGCGACAAAGTTCCTTTTATGGGTTCTTCACTTTTTTCATAGCGCAGTTTTTCAATAGATTGCACCGGTTCCTCTAACTGAAACTGGTATTGCCGAAGCTGATCGGGGACAAATAAGCTATCCTGACGCAAACTCTGACTATACAGAGAATCTGAGACTATAAAAATGGTTAATAAACTTAAGGTTATTTTTAGTTTACGCATGCCTCTAAATTAATTAATTTTGGGCTGCAATGCAAATTCAGGGAAGATTAAATTTCTTCTTCGTTTGTAATGGGGATCGTCTCGTCATTACTCATCTCGTCTGCGACGATTTGAATCTGACGAGACTTGGGGAACGCTCGCAACACTCGCTGGGAGGATCACTTCGCCAGGGTGGCAACTTCAAACCAAACCTTAATCTTCAAACTTAAAACCTTGAACCTTGAACTTTAAACCTTAAACCTTGAACCATGAAGCAGAATCGCGAAAAGCGATACGCTTCATGGGACCCCTTAAACCTTTCCAGTCAGCACAATCCCGATAGCTATCGGGAGACGGGATCACATCGCCCGTGGTCACGTGGCGAGTGAAAACATTAAACATTAAACATTAAACATTAAACATTAAACATTAAACATTAAACATTAAACATTAAACATTAAACTTTCCCATGGCACACGAAATAGATTATCAGATTATTGGAGATGACATACAAGTAGTAGAAGTTGAAATGGATCCCGGTGAAGGAGTAAGGGCGGAAGCGGGTGCTATGTTGTATATGGAACAGGATATTGAAATGCAGACTTCGACGGGTGGAGGAATATTTAAAGGGTTGAAGCGGATGATCACCGGTGAGAGTTTTTTCATTACGTCATTTACGAATAATGGTAATCAGAAGAGGAAGATGGCTTTTGCGGCTCCTTATCCGGGAAAGATTATAACGATCAACCCTGCTCAATTTGGAGGGAAATTTCTATGCCAGAAGGATGGGTTCTTATGTGCGGCGCAGGGTATCGAAATAAATATAGCTTTTACGAAAAGAATTGGCGCCGGACTTTTTGGAGGGGAAGGATTTATTCTTCAGGAATTATCAGGTGATGGAAATACTTTTATTCATGCGGGTGGAACGATTCTGAAAAGGCAATTAGCTCCCGGAGAACAATTGCGTGTAGATACCGGATGTTTAGTGGCATTTGAAACAAGTGTCCAGTATGATATCAAATTTATTGGTGGTTTTAAGAACTCCTTGTTCGGTGGTGAAGGATTATTTTATGCATTGGTGACAGGTCCGGGTTTGGTTTATCTTCAGAGTGTGCCGTTTTCCCGTATGGCTGATCGTATTGTGGCTGCTTCGCGTGTGGGTGGTGGACGTGAGGAATCAAGAGGGTTAGGCGGACTGTTGGGTGGAATTATCAGTGGAAAGGAATAGCAATTTGAAAAGGTTGGAGTACTGAATAATTAAAATAATCCATCCTCTATTTCATTTCTTGAAATTGAAAGAACCGAAATGAAAGAATGGTTCAATTAAAATTTAAAACCATTCCATCAAAAGCAATGCGCACATCTACCGGTAAATCATTTTCAATTTGGTCATGCAAACCCATTTGATGACTCAGATGTGTCAGTAATCCAAGCTTGGGTTGAAAATGCTGCATCATTTTTAATGCTTCCTCCAATGTAAAATGCGATACGTGAGGTTCACGTCGAAGCGCATTCAAAACAAGGACTTCTGAACCGTAGATTTTGCTATGTTGATCCTCGGGAATTGTTTTGGCATCGGTGATATAGGTAAAGTTCCCGATCCGAAAACCAAGTACATCCAATAAATAATGTTTAACAAGAATCGGAGTGAATTCGATACTCCCTATTTTGAAGGGATTCAGGTCAATGGTATGTAAGTTGAGCTCTGGTACGCCGGGATATTTTATAGCGTCAAAAGCATAGTGGAACTCCTGTTTGATAGCATGTTGTACCCTGTCTGTGGCGTAGATATCAACCGGTTTATTGCAGACATAGTTGAATGCACGGATATCATCCATCCCCGCAATATGATCCTTGTGTTCATGGGTAAATAATAATCCATCCAGCTTTTTGACACCTGCTCTTAATAATTGTTGTCGGAAATCCGGGCCGGAATCAATAACAACAGTAGTATCCTCATTTTCAACTAATATAGAGGTCCTCAGCCTTTTATCCTTTTCATCTCTGCTCTTGCATACTTCACATTCACAGGCAATAACAGGAACACCTTGTGAAGTTCCGGTACCTAAAAAATGTAATTTTAAGCAAAGTATTAGTGATTAGATGATTCTGTTTCCGGTGAATTCTCTGATAGTTCCTCCTTGTCAACAGCAATCAAATTTTCAGCGGTGCTTGTCGGTTCTTCAAAAGCAAGTTCATTGGTATGAATCGGGTTCTTTAATCCAATTGTACGCAAATCCGCCTGTATGACCTGATTCGCCACTAAAGTTTGAATGATTTCAAGCAGAGACTGAATCCGGCTTTCTAAAACAGAGAACTTGTTGATTACCACTACTTTCTTTGCTTCAAGGATACAATAATTTGATTTGAAGTTGCCCTTTTCGTAGCGAACATCATACCCCGACTGCTCCAATAGGTCTTCCAGTTTTTTTAAATATGCGGGTGTGAATTTTGCCATAACGTATAATTCCCAAAAGTCGTGATTTTTCCCGCTCAAAGCAAAAATGTGTGAGTTCATCTTATTAACAAGATCTGTTTTTGAATTTAACACCCTTCATGCCGGATTTTTATATTCCTTTGCCCTGCGAAACACACTATCGCTGAAAACCAGAAATTCTTTCATATGTTGTTGGGAATTCCCACTGAAACCAAAGAGCGCGAATGTCGCGTTGCCATTACACCGGATGTCTGCGGACAATTAGTCAAAGCCGGTTTCCAGGTATCTGTACAAGCCGGAGCCGGATTAAAATCTTATTACGCTGATGATCAATACATCGCAGCCGGTGCAAACCTGGAAGGGGATGCCGCTGCTATTTATAACCGATCTGATGTCGTTTTAAAGGTGAATGCACCCACTGCTGCTGAAATCGGATTAATGAAAAAGGGCGCTAGCTTAATTTCATTTATGTGGGCGGCTACTAATCCTGAATTCGTGGACGCCTGTGTGAAACAAGGTATAAATGCTTTTTCAATGGACGCCATTCCGCGTATATCCAGAGCTCAGAAAATGGATGCTCTGAGTTCACAAGCAAATCTGGCAGGTTATAAAAGCGTGATCATGGGTGCCAATGCACTCGGTAAAATTTTTCCGCTATTAATGACTGCTGCAGGGACCATTAAACCCTCTAAAGTCGTCATTTTTGGAGCCGGCGTGGCGGGATTACAAGCCATTGCTACTGCGAAAAGATTAAATACCATTGTTGAAGTAACTGATATCCGTCCGGAGACGAAAGAACAAGTAGAATCCCTGGGTGGCAAGTTCATCACAGTGAAAGGAGATGCATCCATTAAAATTGAAGGTGGTTATGTGAAGGGTGTCTCTGAAGATTTTCTAAAACAGCAACAGGAATTGGTTTCAAAACATGTTGCCGAAGCCGACCTGGTCATCACAACAGCTTTAATTCCCGGAAGAAAAGCTCCGGTATTAGTCACAGAGGAGATGGTGAAAAAGATGCGATTCGGGTCTGTGATTGTTGATATGGCGGTTGAACAAGGCGGAAATTGCGTGCTGAGTGAACTCAATCAAACAGTAGTGAAGCATGGTGTAACCATCATCGGGGAAGCGAATATCCCTTCCCTCCTGCCCCTGAATGCCAGCGACCTCTATGCCAAGAATGTACAAACCTTCCTCTTGCACCTAGCCACTAAGGATGGATTCAAATGGGAGATGGAAGAAGAAATTACGAAAGGAGCCCTGGTTGTATACGATGGGGTTAGTCGTTTGAAATAAAAAATTAATGAATTGTTGAATTGTTGAATTGATGAATGTTTAATAAGGAAGGGGTGAGTGTTTGAAGAGGGAGGAAGGATTATGAGGGGAAGTTTTTTGGGAAGTTGAATGATGAAAATAGAAAAAAAAAATATTTTATAAAAAATAACTTTAACTATGAAGCAAGTAACAGACAAAGTAGATTTCGCTAAACAGATGTTGATGCGAACGCAGAAAATGGCAACTGAAGTCATAAAATTCAGTAGGATTATTAATAACAGTGATGAGTCTTATATTATTAAAAAACAAATGATACGTTCTGCCACTTCAGTAGCTGCAAATTATCGTTCTGTTTGCAGGGCAAGGTCAAACAATGAGTTTTATGCTAAGCTTTGTATCGTGGTAGAAGAAATAGATGAAACCAACCTTTGGCTGGAACTCATAAAAGACACAGACCTTTCATCAGATCAAGCACTGACTCTCCTATTAAAAGAAACGTCGGAGTTAACCTCAATTCTGGCACGCTCCAAAAGCACCTATAGATCCAGATATATTAATTAATTTAATCTACCCTTTGAACAATTCAAAAACATTAAAAGCGATAAACATTCATTAAAACCAAGCATTCATCAATTCATTAACTCATTAATTCATTTATTCTTTTATGGAAAATTTATTAAATCATAATCTCAGAGCACCGTGAAATGATCTACTTCGTTGTCCTCTCCGTTTTCGTAGGTGTTGAAGTGATCGGAGGTGTTCCAACGGTTTTGCATACGCCATTGATGAGCGGTGCAAATGCTATACATGGAGTCGTAATTGTTGGAGCCATCTACGTGATGCTGAATGTGGACCCGACAAACATCGCTGCCTTGATTCTTGGCTTCTTAGCCGTATTGCTTGGTACCTTAAATGTAGTGGGCGGATTTGTGGTAACAGACCGCATGCTGGAGATGTTTAAGAAAAATAATTCATTTCGAACGATTAAATAAACAGATTATATGAAGAGCTCCCTGCTCGAAATTTCTTACCTCATTGGATCAGTCACCTTTATTCTGGGACTGAAAATGATGGGTAATCCCAAAACAGCCCGTAAGGGAAATCTTATTGCAGCCGGTGGAATGATCCTGGCCATACTTGGTACAATTTTTCTTTTTGAAAAACATGACCATATGGGCGTGGTGGATACTTCCTTTGTTGTTCCCGGTATGGTGTATGGCCTCATTTTCGGAGCTATTGGTCTGGGTACCGTAGTTGGATGGTTAACAGCTAAGCGTGTACAGATGACAAAGATGCCGGAGTTGGTATCCATGTTCAATGGGATGGGCGGTGCCTGTGCGGCGTTAATTGGTTTAATGGAGTACCAGCATTACTTAGGCGAGACAGGAGCTTTGTCAGCTATTATTGCCGGAATGGTCATAGGTTCAGTTTCATTCAGTGGTTCAGTGATTGCTTATCTGAAACTCAATGGGACGATGAAAAAGCCATTGCGGTTGCCACAATACAATATTCTGAATACGGTTGTCATGATTTCAGTAGTGGCTTTTGGTGCCTGGGTGGTGTATGCTTCTCCTGATAACATGAGTATTTTGTATGCGCTCTTCTTTGCTGCGCTGATCTACGGTATTTTTATTCACTATTCCGATTGGTGGTGCGGATATGCCTGTAGTGATATCATTGCTAAATTCATTTACAGGTCTGGCGGCAGCCTTTGGTGGCTTTTTATACGACAACAAAATCATGTTGACCGGCGGAATACTTGTTGGATCGGCGGGTACATTACTTACGCTCATCATGTGTAAGGCGATGAATCGTCCGTTGAGTAATGTGATTTTTGGTGCATTTGGCGGTGGAGGTGCTACTGCTGAACGTGAGATAGCAGGAAATATCAAGGACATCAATATCAGTGATACTGCTGTGCTGATGAACTATTCGAAGAAAGTGGTTATTGTTCCGGGATATGGTCTGGCGGTGGCCCAGGCGCAACACGTGATTCATGAACTGGAGATGATACTGGAAGAACGCGGTGTAAGTGTGAAATATGCCATTCATCCGGTGGCAGGTCGTATGCCGGGACATATGAACGTATTGCTGGCGGAGTCGAATGTATCCTATGATAAGCTGGTGGAGATGGAAGATATCAATCCGGAATTCAGTTCAACGGATGTTGTACTTGTCGTTGGTGCGAATGACGTTGTAAATCCGGCTGCTCACAATGACCCCGCCTCTCCTATTTACGGAATGCCTATTCTGGATGTTGAAAATGCGGCGCATATCATCGTCAACAAGCGCTCGATGAGCGCAGGGTATGCCGGTATTGAAAATGAGTTGTTCTTCAATCCAAAACCAGCATGCTCTTTGGAGATGCAAAGGATGTATTGACAAAATTGGTGACAGAATTGAAGTCGTTGTAAAGTGTTTTCCTTAATATCCTTTTAATTAATGAAGGGTTTAATCGAAATGCGTAAGGATGCGAAGGTGGTTTAAACTGCCGAAAAACAAATCTGCGAAAATCATAAAAATCTGTGTCATCCGTGGTCCCTAAGAAATATTTATGTTTAGATAATCATATATACATCGTCGGAATTTTTCAGAGGAAAGAGCGAAATACGGTAAATGCGATATACATAAAAGTAATTTAATGAATCTCTACCCACTTTTCACCGGATTGTCTTATCATTCTTCCAATGGGCTGCATACAGGTCTCTGGAATTTTATATTCTTTCATGAGTCCTATCAATTCATCTACCTGACTTTCTGCGATAGCAATGAGTAATCCACCGCTGGTTTGAGGGTCGCAGCCGAGATGCAATTCCCGGGCTCCGATTTCTTGAATGAGATGTCCGTAGCTGTTCCAGTTTCGGTAGGTGATCGCCGGAATAGTAAATTGATCCATATAAATATCCAGTCCCGGAATTTCAGGAAGGGCTTTGATGTTGAGTTCTGCTGCGAGTCCGCTTCCTCTGGCCATCTCCAGCAAGTGTCCGAATAACCCGAAACCTGTGACATCTGTAACGGCATGCACCCCCGAAATTTCACCCAGGCGCTCTCCTATTCTGTTCAATGTTGTCATGGACCTTATGGCGGCTTTTACATCAGCTGCTCCGGCCTTACCCATCTTTTCCGCAGTGGTGATGATACCTACTCCCAATGGTTTGGTGAGAAAAGAACATCTCCCTGTTGTGCTGTATCGTTACGGAGTAATTTATCGGTATGTACTATCCCGTTCACGGCTAAACCAAAAATGGGTTCCGGACTATCAATACTATGTCCACCTGCCAGAGGGATACCTGCATCTTCACAAACTGATCTGCCTCCAGCCACTACACGACCGGCAATTTCCGGAGAAAGTTTATCCACCGGCCAGCCTAAAATAGCAATGGCCAGGTTCGGCTTCCCTCCCATTGCATAGATATCAGAGATCGCATTGGTTGCTGCAATGCGACCGAATTCGAAGGGGTCATCAACAATAGGCATAAAGAAATCTGTTGTGCTGACTAAAGCCAGACCATTTCCTATCTCCAGAACAGCTGCATCGTCGCGGCTATCATTGCCCACCAGCAATCCGGGAAAAGAGGTAGTTGTTTCATTTCCTTTTAAAATTTCATCCAGTACTGCATGAGCTATTTTACATCCGCAACCATAGCCGTGACTGAACTGCGTCAACTTCACTGTTTCTGACATTTCAATTTATTTTCAAGGTTTAATTTTAAGATTGTAGTGAAAAAGTCAAATGGCCTGGAATTTATTTTTAGATTGAATGATGTTATTCAGACCGGACTCCACTTCATTCCAGCTAAACGACAAGGAATGGATCTGACTCTGATCACGTTTTTCATTGCTGAATGCATAGGTTTTATCGTAATAACCTAAAATAATCTCCAGCCATTTCTCCATCTGATCTTCCTCCAGAAATGCCAATGCAGCTTTCATATGCTGACCACCGAGACGACGTTCAATTCTGCGGGTATGTTCAGCCAAAGATTCTTTTGGAAAAATACAGTATTCTTTGAGAATTCTATCCATACGTTCACGGTGACTCACCTCCAGCTCTACTACTTTGGCTAATCGCATACTTTCAAATAGCGCATTGGGGATAATCAGTTTTCCGATGCCCCGACTTTCGTTCTCCAACCATACTATTTCTGTTTCATTCATGAGATGCATCTCCATCCCCAATAAGTTTTCAAAATGTTCCTGCATGGGCTGAGGAGGCATGCCCAATAGGCCAAAAGCAGAGCCCTTGTGAGATGCCAATTGTTCCAGGTCAATGGTTTGTTCACCACGACTGCGCATCATTTTCAGGAGATCTGTTTTTCCACTTCCTGTTTTCCCACCGAGAATCAATATTTTCAATGGTCGATTGAGTTGTTCAATGATCCAATGTCGAAAATGACTTATACCCACCTTCAAGCAAGACCACTTTCAGTCCTGCCATTTTTAACAGCCAGGCCATGATATTACTGCGCATTCCTCCTCTCCAACAGTACAGAAACACCTGTCTGTCTTTTGCTTCTTTTAAAACAAACTTGATTTTCCCATGAAACTCCGGACCCACCAATTCAAAGCCTTTCAGCACTGCCGCCTGACGCCCTTCTTTCTTATACACGGTACCGATAATATGCCGTTGTTCATTGTTAAGCAAGGGCAATGAAATAGCACCCGGAATATGGGCCTTTTCAAATTCCTTTTCACTCCTGGTATCAAGGAGCAATGGTTTCTTCAAACCCATTTGCAACAAAAAATCATTTATCGGTAGTACTTGCACCTGCATACTGCAAAACTAACCATTCGTCATAACAAAACTCCCAAGGGGGAACACGGAGTCCTGGAGGCCTACACAGATTGAACGGATTTTCACGGATGCTCTCTGTAACCAATTCGTACATTCGTCAATTCGTAATTTCGTCAATTCGTACATTCATCAATTCGCGTATTCGTTAATTTGTATTTCGTATTTTCGTAATCATTCGTACATTCGTAATCCCCCCTCGATAAAGTTTCACCTTACGAAAAGCATTATAAAAAAAGGAGAACCCCCGGCCCTCCTTTATCGTTAACCCAATTCAAAAATTTTTTAATTCAGATTCGGATCCTCCGGAAAGTTCGCGAGTATGGCGTATTCATTGCCCATACTTCGGAGCACCTGACTCCATAAAGAGCGAGGATCATCGGCGAAGGTGAATTGTTTACTTCCTTTAAAGACCAGCCATGATTTTCTTTTAGCTCATGGTCCAGTTGTTTGGGTTCCCAGCCCGAATAGCCGGCATAGAATCTTATTTGATTAGGGCGTATTTGTTTGGTGTCGATTAAGAATTTCAATTGTTCATAATCACCTCCCCAGAAAATTCCATTCAATATTTCTTTTGATCCTTCCAGCAAGTGACCTACTGTATGGATGTAGAATAGTGTATCGGTTTCAACGGGACCTCCAAAATAGAGAGGTACTCAAACTCAGGGAAATCATCTACCGCTTCGTTTAAAGTGACATCGGTTGGTTTATTTAGAATGAACCCCAGCGTTCCTTTATCATCGTGTTCGCTGAGTAATACTACTGCGCGTTTAAAATAAGAGTCGACCAAAAAAAGGCCCGAGATAAGGAGGCTGCCCTGGACCGAGGTTTAGATAACTTTTTCATAACCTCTTTTTTAATTGTTTATCGCTCATTGCTGATCTCTCCTTCTTATAATCTGTCGGATTTGAATCAAGTTTTTACTATCTGTAGCAAAGGCCAAAAGTATGCCAGCCTTACATTGATACGGAAGTCAAACGCCAACGGTTTGTAAAAAAAGATGCAAAAGACATGTAATATTGGATCATGTTGATAATGAACCTTACAATTTATTTTGTTGATTTTACACCTAACTTTGAGCCCTATGAAGCATCTGAACGAATATTTGCAAGGGTCTCGTATACAATACGATAAGGGTATCTTAAGTGAGAATCACCTGCTGGAGAACCCTTTAGATCAATTCGAAGCCTGGATGAAGGAAGCCATAGCAGCCGGTGTATCTGAACCTAATGCGGTGGACCTTAGCATGGTAAAATGAAGGCAGACCTTCTTCCAGAATTGTTCTGTTGAAAGGAGTAGATAAGCGAGGGTTCGTTTTTTACACCAATTACGATAGCCGGAAGGGAAAGGAAATGGCGGAGTCGCCCTTTGTCAGCCTTAATTTCTTCTGGACCTTACAGGCAAGGCAGGTTAGAATTGAAGGACGTATTGAGAAAGTGAGTCCGGAAGAAAGTGATGCCTACTTCGCCAGCCGCCCAAGAGAAAGTCAGATCGGAGCATGGGCTTCTGCGCAAAGTTCAGTGATAAAAAGCTGGGAAGTGATAGAAGAAAATATAGCCCAATTAGAGAAACAATACGAGGGAAAAGACATCCCCGCCCTGCACATTGGGGAGGATACATAGTCCTTCCTGATCGGATCGAGGTTTGGCAAGGCCGTCCCAACCGCCTCCATGATCGTTTCCTCTATGAAGATAGTCCGACGGGTTGGATGGTGTTTGGATTAGCACCTTAGGATGTTAATTTAAATATTAATCGAACTGAATCGTCTGATTTTAAGGTTTCACTCGCCAAGGACCACGGGCGATGTGACGTAAGCCTTGCTGACGAGAAGTTCAAGGTTTAAAGTTCAAGGTTCAAGGTTCAAAGTTTAAAGTTGCACCATTTGTCAGCACAGAAGCAAGCAGCCGGAAGCTGGTAGCCGGAAGCTGGTAGCCTGAAGCCGGAAGCCAAAAAATAACAATATCACTATAAGTTTGTTCCATCACTATGACCATTAGAATTCTTATCTTTATAATCATCCTTGTTGCATTAGATTTCTATGTTTTTCAGGCATTCAAATTTGCTATGCGCAATAGTTCGGAGATGTTTCAAAAAGTAACTACCATTACTTTCTGGTCGATGACTGCTTTTTGTGTGGTTGTATTGCTGGCTAGTCGAATTTACGATTGGGATCTTTGGCCAAAGGCTTTGAAGACTTATTCCGGTGCTTTTATTTTCGTGTTGACGTTCTCGAAAATTTTTATTCTGCTTTTTTTGTTGACAGATGATATCTTCAGAGGGGCAAGATGGGCTTTTGAGAAGATGTTTAATTCGCCAAAAGAGGCCGGTGAGTCCTTGAGTGTGATACCTGACAATGCCATTACACGATCTGATTTTTTAATCAAAACAGGATTAGTGCTCGGCTCCTTACCGTTCATGTCATTGATTTATGGAATGGTGCGTGGCGCCTATGATTATCAGGTCAAGAATATCAAACTCACATTGCCCCATCTCCCTGCAGCATTTCAGGGATATAAAATTGTACAAATTTCAGACTTACACGTGGGTAGTTTTGTTAGCACTTCTCCCCTCGAAGAGGCGGTGAGAATTATCAACGAACAACAAGCAGATATCATTCTTTTTACGGGCGATCTGGTGAATAATAAATCGGAGGAACTGAATATACATAAACCTGCACTCTCAAAACTTAAAGCACGTCAGGGAATTTATTCTACGCTGGGTAACCACGACTATGGTGACTACGTTGCCCTGGGATTCAGATCAGGCAAAGGTGGATAACCTGAATACGCTGATAAAAGGGCATAAGGAGATGGGATGGGATATCCTGATGGATGAACATCGCCACATTGAAAAAAGACGGAGAGCGAATAACCCTGATTGGTGTGCAGAATTACAGTATGCATCTTCGTTTTCCCAAGTATGGGAGTTTACCCTGGCGACAAAGGATATCGACTATAGCGATTTCAATATTTTGCTTTCTCATGATCCCAGTCACTGGAGAGGAGAAGTCTTGAAGGATTTTAAAAATATTCACCTGATGCTGGCCGGACATACCCATGGCTTTCAGTTTGGAGTGGAATTGCCGTTTTTCAAATGGAGTCCGGTGCAGTATGTGTACAAAGAATGGGCGGGCTTATACACTGAAGGACATCAGCATCTCTACGTGAACCGCGGACTCGGATTCCTGGGCTATCCCGGGCGGGTAGGGATTTTACCGGAGATTACCGTCTTTGAATTGCATAAAGGTTAGTTCATGAAGTTGTAATCAATAATTGGTGATCAGTATCTTGATTTAACGCTACGGTTTTATTCTCCAAAAGATACCTTTGCAGGATGATTTCAAAACTATATCTGATACCATCTTCATTGGGTGGAGTTCATGTACAAGATTTTTTACCTGAAGGTACACTCACCGTCATTCGCAGTCTGCAACATTTTATTGTAGAAGATGGCAAGACAGCAAGAGCCTTTTTGAAAACCTGCAGCATTACGATTCCTCAATCAGAGCTTGTTATTCAGGAATTAGATAAACATCAACCCGATCAGGATATGGCTGAGCTGCTCTTGCCGATGAAGTCAGGTATTTCGATGGGATTACTCAGTGAGGCGGGATGTCCGGGTGTTGCTGATCCCGGTGCCAGAGTGGTGGCCGAAGCCCACCGAAACGGATATAAAGTCATGCCCTTGGTAGGACCTTCCTCTCTCCTACTCGCTCTGATGGCCTCCGGACTCAGCGGACAACAATTTTGCTTTCATGGCTATTTACCGATTGATAAAGCGGAGCGCATGAAGAAAATTCAGCGCATGGAAGAAGCAGCAAAAAGCAAGAAAGAAACTCAGCTCTTCATAGAAACGCCCTATCGCAACAACCAACTCCTCGCCGATTTACTTCAATATCTCAGCGGTGAAACCAAAATTTGCCTCGCCTCCGATCTCACCACCCCCGATGAACACATCCGAACTTTAAAAGTTAAAGACTGGAAAAAGTCCCCACCGGAGCTACATAAAAAACCCTGTGTTTTTTTGATTGGATAAGCATGGAGGAATTGATGAATTAATGAGTGGTTGTCCCGAAGCCTCGGGATGATGAATGTTTTAGAATAAAATTGATGAGTCTTAGAATACGGAATGATGAATGTTTTGAATATACATAATCAGTGTTATTATAGTAAAAATCCTCCGTGTAGCTCCAAGTGCTCTGTATCTCCGTGGTTAAAAAGGAAAAATCCTTCGGAGACGACAATTGTCATTCATCTAAAATGATTAATATTATTCGGTCATATGAATTATTTTAAAATAGAAAGTATTGCTATACGTCGCAATCAGAGGTTTGAATTTACGGATTCAATTTGAAAAAACCGGATGTTCAATACTATTTTGATAGGCCGCAGATTGCTTATGATTATTATGATTTATTATGATAGTTCCCTGCGACCCCTGCGTCGCGAATTCTCGCGATCATCCATCTTCAAATCAACACATTTTCAAATTTTCAAATCAAAATTTGACTAACTTAGACGAAACACTTTCCGAATCAGTAATTAAATTGACCAGATAAACCCCATTCGCCACCGCATTCATCGGTATCTCTCCCGTCACATACCCTCCCGCTATCACCTCAATTTTTTTCTCGTACACCAACCTCCCTTCCATATCAAACAACCGCAAACTCCCCGTTCTCCCTTTAAGTTTGGAGGCGTTGATGTGAATCATATTCCAATCGGGATTATACCAGGCTTGGAAGAAGACTTCATTATTTGGAACTATATGTTCACCACCTACGGTTAGCGTATCACAAGGACTTCCAATCCACGCGCCTAGTTCATAATCTGTGTTATTAGGCAAACCGTAATAAGTCCTTGCCCCACCAAGGTAAAAACTATATGGCTGAAAATCGCAAGTAGCTCCTAAAGAGTCAGGATAATTTATGACGCTGAGATGGGTGTTGATGGTAGTGAATAATGAATCAGGGTATGGAATACTTGCAATTTCATCTGTTGATGTCAGGTAAATTCTATTATCCGGAGCTAAACGCATATTACCTGCTCCCAGTTCATAACTTGGCAATACCGCAATCACTTGCTTGCTTGAAAAAATATTTGGAGCTGTTAAATCAAATTGAAACAATGTATCATTTTGACCGGGTTGATTTAAATAAGCAATACTCATCACGTATAACTTGCTGTCATCGGGAGAAAATGCGGCTGAAAAATAATACGGATATGGATTTCCGCTACGTTCCGCTTGAATCGTAATAGGAAAAGATAATAATCCTGTACATCGATCAAAATTAAATAAAAGAATTAATCCTCTCCAATCAATATGAACCAATTTGCTTCCATTCAAATTTGAAATCAAATGACCACCACCTGTAGTAAAGAATGGACCAATACTTTGAATTAATGAAGTATCAATTCCATTTGGATTAATCAGATAGCAATAAGTTAAATTATTTCCTGTCTGCCCTGTTCCATCCCATTTTTTAAACAACAACCACCAATCTCTTCCATTACCATGACGCACCGCAGTAAGCCCATCAAAAGCGGGCACCTGTTGTACTATTACATTTTTTTGTATAACGACCCCCGAATCATTATTGGCTTTGTAATTAATAAGGGTGTAATATAAACCATCAAATGAATTGACACCAATTGTAAACAAATAAACTAACGAATCATTGCCGGGGTGAGGTATTAATACCATCTCATGATACCAGGCCTCAACATATAAGCTATCACTTTCCGGAATGGGTTCGTTATGTCTATTATAGGTTTGGGATTGATTAAATAATGCAGTAGTATAATTTGAATGACTGTATATTAATAACCCGCTGGAGTCAGCTAATGATACACAAGAACCTCTTCCACGTACTTTCGATTTAAACATTGTGGGATTTGAAGGATTACTCCAGTTTATGCCTGCACTATCCCCAAATACCCAATAATTATTATTGAACTGCGTCTGTCCTTTCACTTCATAGCAGAGGGCAATTAGTATAATTACAAATCTATATTTAACTAACAGATTTTTCATTTTAACTTGATGAGCTTCTTACTGTCCAATCTTTTTTGATCTTTCATAAATTCCAAAAAATAACATCCTGCAGAAAGAGAACTTAAATCAATTGAATTCACATTCTCCGATTTCAACACTCTGCGCTGTTGTCCATCATAGATATAAATGCAATCAGGTAAATCGTTTTTATAAGTAAGATAGATGTTGTCCTTTGCAGGTACAGGGTATATCAGCACCTCAAATATGTTAGATGCCATTGTCTGAATATTTCTTATTCTGGATCCTCCTGCCAATGCTCCGTCATGCACTTCATAAAACAATCGGTTACGGCTGATATAGGATGCTTCTCCTCCTTGCAACGCATTCAAGTTCGCGATATCATAGAAAAAGCTACTGTCAGAATTAGTAAGTGCTGAATCTGTTATGCTCTTGTTCAAACATAATTCATAAACCGATTTAAAATAACCTTCCACGGCATTGGTATCGTTGATGCCCTCCAGCACTTGCTCTGCGGCTAAGAAATCTCCAGCTTCAATATAATTTCTGACACTGTCAAATTTTGCAAAATTACTTGCGCTCATTTCTTCATAAAAAGCTTCGAAAGAAGAATCAGCCGCATTATCCATACTAATCAGATTCGTATCATTTTTAAGTACTTCATACAACCCACTTTTTGCAAAATGATTGAAATATTCCATATACTCCTCATTATATCTTGCTGAATCACCGGTGATGAATCCAAAGGCCAAATTGCGCGCCACAGGATTTGTAATCACCGGGCATTCTAATGGAGCAAGGTTTGGAGTAACTCCTTGTTCAACTAATAATTGTGGACCAATATTATTATTAATATCCGGATTATATATTTGGTTATTAGCGGGAGACGAATTATCAAAATACCAGGAAATAGGTACTCCAAGACCTGTTGTTCCGATCACCCTGTCCGGTTGCAAGCCTGCCGGGTTATGATAAAACAAATTGTCATCAGTACGTTTTTGATTATTAGTTGGATCAAACAGTCCCTGTACTCCGATATCCGCATTGATCAATGAAATAGCGTTGTCGTAATAATTCATTGTATTTTCAGCCAATGCTACCTGACCATGGTTGCCTAAAAACTGAATGCTGTTGCCCATATAATTCAGTGTGTTGGTGCTGATGCAGGGGTTGATGTTATTATCCAAACGTATACCTAAAAGAAGATTCGATAATGAGTTTGATGTGGACTGATTACTAATCGTATTACCGGAAATTTTAGATTGAGAACTTCCCTGCATCCAAATACCCAGAGACGGATATGGCGGCACCGAAGAATGATCAAAATAGATATGGTTATTCGAAATTAGTGCACTCGTTATTAGCGAAACAAAAATACCCAGACGTGGTTGAAATATATCTGAACCCGGTTCACCAATTGTATTTTCGAATATACTCACATAGGGAACATTAGGTATCCAATTAAAGGAGTACTTACTGCCTACCCAGATGGCAGTTCCTTGAAAAGATTGAGGAGTAGAAGGAATGGAACAGGTTCCTAAGAATAAGTTTTCACCAACATTGAATTTCCCTCTAGGATCAGATATAAAACCTTTTACTCCAACATTATAATTGTAAAATGTATTTTCTCTGGTAATATATACTTCCTTATTTGCGGGTGAAACTACCCATACCCCGGTATTACTTATTGCTTCGTTCAAATCACCTTCATCATCACCAAACACATTATTAAACACCTTCAAATTCATCTCTCCAACTGAAACAATGCCATTCACAGATGAAGTAAAAATATTTTTATGCGATGCCGGTGCACCCGAATTGAAATTCTTGCAACCGATAATCGTTTTACGGTCGTTGTAATCGCTTGCAGAGTAGGAATAAATGCAGGAGCCTTTATGTTTTTCTTCTACCGACGCTCCATCAACATCATAAAGTATATTGCTGAATGTATTGTTGTAACACTCAAATCCGGCATTGTATGCCATAATACCATAACTCGCATCGGAAAACGTATTGGATGAAACACTCGAGTTCATTGAACTGTCCCCAATCACCACCCGTTCCACATCTCGTAAGCGGATACCGGCCAGTTTTTGGATACCGGCATAAGGGGCTAGCAAGCTACCTGTTTTTGAAAAACTACAACTTCTAATATAGTTTTTTTGAGAAAAGGCATTCACGCCATTGCCTGATCTGTCCTGGCTAATGGATTTATTATACTTCTCCATCAGTACATCCACATAATTATTATCAAAATCACACTTTTCAATCATAAATGGTGAATCCCGGCGCAACACTAACGCATTTTTTGCATCTCGGATGGTGGTTCGAGTAGAAGTAGTAACATATTCTGTGATCTCCAACTCGGGTTCAGTAACTGCCTGATCATATATGTCAACGTAAATGCCATCCCACATGGTGGAAGTACTACAGGTTTCTACCAGGCATCCTTTCAAAATTAGCTTCGACAAACCTCTTACTCTAATTCTAGCATCTTCACCTAAACGTAATGTACATTTTTCGATGATTATTGTATTAATGGGATTATCAATATTATTAAGAGTATACACGAAATTTTTTACCCAAAACTCTCCGTTTATACAGATAGTGGGAGTTCCAGTACTTCCAGGAGAAATAGTAACAGTTTTGTTGAGTAAATCGTACGTTGGAGTTGAAATGGTTGTGCCATTTATTGCACTAATCAAATCCTCTGTATGTGACACATTATATACCGTTTCAACAGTTTCTATAAATACCGAATAAGCATATGGATTTAATTCTACAGCAGAAGAACAACTGCAACATGGTACTACATTCACTGTTATTTCATCCCATTGGGGGCATCCTTCGTTGTTATCTACCCCGTTGTCAGACCATACTTGCACCTTGTAAGTCCAAGGTATTATTCCTATACCTGGATTCGGCACTGTTATGTCCGCTGTGGTTGCAGAAGGAATTTCAATATTATTCTCATACCATTTATAATGTAAGGTCCCGGTATTCACCATAGGTGATAAAGTAGTATTTGCTCGCAAATCAAAATCTACATTATTGTCACATACCGTAAAATCATTGCCTAAATCAACACTTACCGGACCTCGGTCGAGTTCAATTATATTACTGCTTGCCCAACAAAATCCATCGTAAACAAATACCTGATAAGCATTCGTCTTCATATTAATGTTATTAATATTAATGGACTGCTGAAAAGGATTATGATCTGTTATTTCGCCATCAGGAACCCAAAGATAAGAATAGGAATGGCTAAGGTTAGAGTTTTGATTTGATGTCGTTACATTTGCGCTTAATGTGATTTCAGGGATGTCGGCACATGGTTCTGATGTCTCGGCAGTAGCCACAACGCTGATTGCAGGATGAATAATTAAATTTACAGGATCGGATGTGACACTGCCATCATTGGCGAAAAGGGTATATGTACCCGGATCCAGGTTAGTAGGAAGATGGAAGAGTGAATCAGAAATGCTATTAGAATAAACGGTTGTAGATCCTTGTTTTACCTCCAATGTAATAGTTGAATTAAAATTTGCTCCTTGAACCAGAACAGAGGTAGTTGTCCCTTCACAGATTTCATCATCGGTTAAACGAACTGTGATTGTACCGGGATTTCTGTAGATGATTCGAGTAAGCGAGTGAGGAGGAATTGATACCACTCCACTAGCAATATTAATTTCGCCTGTTGTATATAAATTATTATTAAGCTGATTTGCCACGGGAAGTGTTACGATACTTCCTAAACCTGTAGTTGGATCTATAGTAGTTAATTGCACCATACTTTGAGGTACATTTGTTATAGGATTGATAGAAGTTAAATCTGATGGATTGCCTATCGAATAAACAGCTTGTCCCAAATTTAAAATGATAGCTTCAAAACCTTCCTCCTTTTCAAAGGACCATCCATATAGATTCAACAAATTATTGCTGGTTACATAATTTCCATTTGCGTCAAAGTAACTAATATTTCCTATTGCTGTAGAATTTGGACTGAAATCAATTCTATGCGCTTCCACCCCAGTTCCTTTCATGGCCAATGCAATCTCGTTTTGTGCGGCACCGGAAGCTGTAAAGCCGAATGGAGTAGTTTCGAAGTTACCGGCACCAACTAATTTAACATTTTCAGGTAGCTGTCCCTCTGCAAGGTTTTGAAAACCCCTGTTCGATTCAAAAATATTGCCATATACTGCATCTGATGTCATGGCATGTGAGCTCAGATGAGTGATTAAAGGTGATTCCAGATACTTCAATGTTTGAATCGCATTGAATAATCCATGCGCCCATGTCCCTACATTATTACTTACATCATCATTCATGTTATACTCGGTGAGCCAGACTTCTAAAGGAGGATTCAAACTTAATGCACTACTCCTGTCTTCAACAGCCTGCAGTTCATTAGCGATAAGATCGTCACCTTTTATAAAAGGCTTGATGAACATTTGTCCGATATTATAAGGAGCAAAATCAATAGGGTTGCTCAATCCACTGGTATAATATTCATGAATGGTGATGGCATCAGGACGGTTTGTGACGTTTTGTATGTTGGAAAGTATTGTTTCCAACCAAAGTGATCTACGTCCGGCCGAGTTTTCACTAAACGATGATCCAACTACCGCCACCTGAACATCTGCAAAAGGCACCTTGCTTTTTAAAGCATCAGTAAATGCATTAGCATAGTTAATATAATCATAAGAGGAGGGAAATACTTCTTTATAATGCTCATCATTAAAATAGAACTCATTTCCTAATTCTACATACTTAACAGGTAGATTCAACTCGTGCGCTCTGTAAAGGCTCGCCAGTTCGTAGTTAAAGCCAGATGTCAGATTGTTGAATTGGAAAATGGGTCGCCCGGCAACAGCATCATTACATATTTTAAAATACTGCATTTCATTTACAAAAGTTCCATCGGGAAGTAAATCAGGAAACGGTTTTTTATGCGATCGTTTCAGGTAAAACCAATCATTGGGCAGTTCATTTTCCGGAATAAACCATCCTGTTCGCCAATCCCAGTAATTACCATTTGTTCCACCATTATGCCGAATGCTGCTGATTCCATTGTGCAGTAAAACTGAGTTGGAAGAAAGATCAGACCAATATTGTCCTTCATCTAATACACTGGAGCCATTGTAACCAAAATAATCCTCAGAGATGGGATGATTCCAGGAAGGATCTGAAGTGGTGGTATTTAGCACGGGATTAATAGGGATAATAATTGGCTGGCCTGGATCAGGTTTGTATCCCCAGGTAAATGAAGAGTAATAATTCGTCAATGTAAAACTCTTGATTTTACCTGCCATCACATTTCCGGTGATTCCTTCTTTCTCTACATTTTTCCAGGTTGTGCCATTCCATGCGGCTACAATTAACCTTGTAGTATCGTATAATCCGCAGGCAATACTGTCCCAGTAAAGCGACACATATACATTACTAGAGCCTGTTGTGCGGGTTAAATTCCAATAGCTGCATGTATTTAATAAACGAATGGTGGTATCTGCTGCACTACCATAGGGTTGTCCTTCAAGATAAAATCGGGCGGTGAATGCATCCGTAGTTTGAGTTGGTGCTGAAATTTCAATGGGGTTCCATTGCCCCTGATCACCCACCGGAAAAACAAAAGCCGTATTCCCGATTTTTTTCACAGGTCCTTCTACATGGCTCATGTTACTTCCACCATTTACAATTGCCGGTGCTTTTAACGTGATCAGCGAATCGGTACTTAGTACTCCTCCGTTTAATGTGAGGACACTGTCGATGGTAATTTGTCGGTTGGTGGTGAGCAGGCCACCGGGTTTTGTTAATATGAATTTCTGAGCAGAAATAATGGCTGCGGTGGTCAGGGCCTGATCTTCGCCTCCGTTAAATTGCAGAAGTCCGCTGCCTGAACTGAAGCCCACTTTTGAATTGTTGGTAGTCACATCTCCTCCAAAGGTACTTGTATCGGCAAAGGCAACCTGAATATATCCGGTGCTGGTATTAAAAGTCACATCTCCCGCGTACACATCACCCGACTGCAATGACATACGCAGTATACCCGATCCGGTGGTATTGTTGTTGATGGTGGTGGTTCCGTAAAACACATTGCCGCCTTCCCAGTGGTTGGTGGCATTACCGGTTTTAGTGAAAGCGGCTACATTGTAAAAAGTACTGGTCTTCACCAACAGGCTGGGGGTAGAAACAGTAAATGCCGCGGCAAAGGAACAGCCCTGCATACTTAAGGTACTGGTGCCTGTAGTAATAATGGATTGGGTGGTTGAATCGGATTGCACAATATTTTTAAGTGTAATCACTCCAGCTGTCAACCCACTGCTTCCTGCTGAAAGGGTCTTCCCCGCACCGATGATAGCAGCGGCATTGGTCCCTGCACAAAAGCTAAGGCCGCCATTGCCGGTGCAATTAATAAATACATTTCCATTGTACTGGCTGGTATCGCCAAACGACAATTGCAGAGCATAAACGCCGGTACTGATAAAAGTAACCTTGTCGTTAAAGATATCACCGGAAGTTTCTCCCATACGGAGATAGGTAGCCCCCGAGTTTTTAATAGTTACTGAATCATTAAAAACACAGCCTCCCGCACCCCAACCACTGGCACCGCCGTTTTGTTCAAAGGAGCCGGTCTGGTCAAATGTACCTCCAGAAAACTTTATTTGTCCTACCACAACATCTAAGGTACAATTAAAATCTGTACCTTGAAAAAAAGCATAAATTCCTCTTAGTTTTAATGACTCTCCTATGACATCACCACCATTAAATGAGGCACGTTGAGTGACATATAATTCATTGGTATCTAAATCTATTGTGCTCCCGTTCAGAACAAGCCGGTTCACAGTTCGATTCTGATCAAGTTCCAGATTGGGTTTCCCGGAATTGATGGTGATGGTGTCGTTAGACCCGGGGACAATCCCGCCTGACCAGTTGGAAGCTGTGCCCCAATTATTGTTTGTAGTACCGTTCCAGGTGTAATTACCGGCAAAAGATGAAGAAGGAAACAATAGCAAAAGAACTAAACAGGCGTTAATTGACAAAGTGCCTTGGCACAAGGTCTTTTTTAAGACAATGACGAAATGATTCATGGGTTACATGTTTTTGAAGGGTTGTATCAATAACGTACTTGAATATACAATTACAAACTAATGATGAATCAAATAACGACCTCCCGTTAGAGTCGTCCTAACAAACCACACATAAAACCATACTCCAACTTTTGAGACTCTTAACTCAATATCTTAACAAAATCACCCCTCTTTCCAACCAATGCATTCAAAGGACACTTCGGACTTCCTAACTATTAATTAGTCACAAAAGCAAAAGCATCACTAAAGCTGCCGTTGCTTTGCTTAATTCTCACGCTTCCAAACTGAACATCTGAGTACGCAAAAATTCCGAGTTGCAAGATCAGCTTATTGCCTGTTCTGCTCCATACATATCCTGCAGGAAGTCCGGAAGTTTGGTCATAGGTAAAACTGTAATTAAACAGGTCATTAACTCCTGAATTGGAACCCAGTTTAATCTCTATCAAATCAACTTGGATGGTATCGGCTAAAGTGATAAACATCGTCCCAACTACACTATCATTTACAGGAACTGTGGTGGTGACATAGGCATCTATAGGAGTTTGTGCCTGCGCTATAAATGTCGCTGCCGAGAATAAAACAATTAAAAGACCATGGCGAAGAAATTTGGTAGTTTTCATGGAAAATAGATTTTATGTTGATTCAAAAGTAAAAGTAATTTTTCAAAAACAAATTTTTTCATGTTAAGTTTTCATTAATCTATGAAAAAATCCAAATGGTTAAGACCTAAATGTTCCGGTTCTATAATATTCAAATTGAAAATTCCAATGAAAATAGGTAACGAGCTTGATGGATTACGGGTTGTCAAGGTTTTCCTCCAGGGATGTAGCAAAAGTTGGCGAACACTATGGATTTGGGCAATCCAAGGCAACGAGGCTGTACTTGCTCAACCCCTGCTCGCTTTTGCAATGGTCGCTATCGATCAGGTGCCAATGCACGAAACAAACCTGTCTCCTTCCAAAGAGAGCAACACATCGCGAGGCTTCGCAATCAAATCTTCAATCCTGTCTCCTGCCAGAGAGATCAACACATCGAGGCTTCGCGATCAAATCTTCAAATCTTCAAACCTGTATCCTGCCAGGGAGATCCACACATTTTCAAATCTTCAAACCTGTCTCCCGCCAGGGAGATCAACCCATTTTCAAATTTTCAAATTAACCCATTTTCAAATTTTCAAATCATCCCATTTTCAAATTAACCAGCAATCACTTTATTAATATAATCAATAATTTCTTTCTCCATCTTCATCGCATCCGCTTCAATTTTTGCTGCTTTACCAAGGATTTCTTCCAGGAAGATTTTGTCAGTGAAACCTCCGGCATTGATACGGACATTCATATGAGCCCCGATGACGGCTGTGCGTGCACAGAGCGCTCCTACACCGGCGTCGGTGATAGAGTTTGGATTTCCTTTTTCAACCATGGCTTTCATTACGGTCATGCTGTTGAAGGCGGTTTCCATTACCTGAAATGGAATTTCAATGGCTTTTCGGGTGGCGGATTGAATGGCTGCTTTTCGTGCGGCTTTTTCCTCGTCAGTGGCTTTTGGGAGTTTGAAAGCCTCCATGATGCCGTTAAAGGCTCTTGTATCTTCATCCACCAGATGCAGCAATTGCTTTTTATACACTTGTCCTTTTTCTGCCCATTCGCTGAATTCTTCCCATTGGCTTTCCCATCCTTTTTTAGACGAGCTGAGGTTAGCCACCATCGTACCCAACGAAACACCCAGTGCACCGACATAGGCCGATATAGATCCTCCTCCCGGTGCCGGTGATTCACTTGCGGTTTCATTGGCAAATGCCACCAGATTCATATCGATCAGTTGCCGTTGATTTTCTGAAAGCTGATATTCGATGATGCGTTGTTTCGGATCAAAGGGTCCCAGTTCATCGAGTCCCATGGATTTGACGGCAATATGTATCAATTCTTCATCACTCACTCCGGCGCTGAGGCGTTGCTTCTTCAGAAAATATTTTCCTGCTTCCAGCATGGCCGATAAGGGCACAAGTCCGACCAACTCCGAGCCCGTCACACGTTGTCCGCGGCGATGGGCACTCTCATAGCATTCTTCAAAGACAATATGCAAGGGCGTTTCTCTGAATTTTGTAATGTTGATGGACACCTGCGCAATGCCGTATTCGTCGATATACCAGCCGATCGCTTTAACTCCTTTCAATGAACCGGGAATCCGTATTTCGTTACCGGCGCTGTCCAGGATTTTATTTCCTTTCTCATCCACTTTTATTCTTCCTGCTTCACGGATATCAAAAGCAACACTGTTGGCTCTCTTTACCGATTTCGTATTGAGGTTAACGTTATAAGCGATGAGAAAGTCGCGGGCACCAATAACGGTAGCTCCTGTTTTTGCAGGAAATTCGGCAGGTCCGAAATCAGGTTTCCATTGAGCTTCCTTGATTTTCTTAAAAAATCCTTCGTACTCACCGGCACGTATTACCGAAAGGTTGCTGCGTTCTTTATTGGGTTGTGCATCTTCATAGAGATAGACGGGAATGTTTAACTCTTTCCCTACCCTTTCAGCGAGTTTTTTACTCCATGCCGCTGTTTCTTCCATGCTGATGTTAGCAACGGGGATAAAAGGGCATACATCGGTAGCGCCCATGCGGGGATGTTCTCCTTTATGTTTGCTCATGTCGATGAGTTGTGCTGCCATGGCTATTGCACGAAATGCGGCTTCTACAACAGCATCCGGTTCACCGACGATAGTGACTACCGTTCTGTTGGTAGCATTACCCGGATCAACATTTAATAGTTTAACGCGTTCAACGGAACGGATAGCGTCAGTGATTTGTTGGATAACATTTTGGTCTTTTCCTTCGCTGAAGTTAGGAACACATTCGATGAGTTGTTTCATAGAAATTTAGGTAGAAGTATTAATTTGCGGGTCAATAAAACTTTAAAGGGGCCGCAGATTATTATGATGGTTATGATTTTTTATGATTATTTTTTTGATGAGGTGAAATTCTATTATTTAACAGTATATATCAATTCAAAGGGAACGCTGATTAAACGGATTTTAGTGATTTACGCGGATTTTTGTGATTGATATTCCATCGTGGGTGAAATGGATTTTATATATTTAAGCAGAGTTTTTGTTGTTGCGGGCTTTGATATAATCGCAGATGAGATAAGCGATGAGTTTACCGGTTTTGAGGGCGGTTTTGATATGAGAAAGGACGGGAGCGGCTTCGGCGAGATGGAAGTATTTTACATCCGATTGTTCAGCTACCCAATGTACATATTGGCGGGCTTGCAGGGTGGTGAGTCCGCTGGAAGTTTTTGCACTGGAGGGGATGTTTTGTATGGTGTCGAGATCGAGTTCGAGGCCGATGGGAAGATGTTTGGTGAAGGCGATGGCCCGGTCCACGGCTTCTTTGAAGGTCAGTTTTTCACGAATGAAAATATCTTCAAACCAGGAGGCGTCGAGGCGTTCATCGCCGGTGATTTTTTCGAGGACAGCAGAGGAATTGAACATCTCATGTAAACCAATCATAGCATAACGGTGCAGATAGCCGTCGTGAAGGGCGTAGCTGAAGCCATTGCCGCTATGTCGACCTTCCATCGGACGTAAATCACTATGGGCATCACAGTTGATACAACCAATTTCTTGGGTTCCGGTTTTATTTAAAGCGAGTGCTGTTCCTTTCAGATTTCCATAGGCGTTATTATGTCCGCCGCCAATTAGGATGGGTTCTTTGCCGGCAGAAACGATGGCTGCGATGACAGGATAAACGGCATCATCAATTTCATTTACGAGTTCACGAGAACGTTCCAGGTCTGCTGCTTTTTGTACGTCGAGGTTTTTCATTGCATTCATGGCTGCAGTGAAATCAATATGTCCGAGGACAATAATTTCCTCTCCATCCAATGTCTGATTACTTTGGGTATTGAGCAACGTTGACAATGCGGGAATCCATGCGGAGTAAGCACCGCCACGACCGAAGTTCGCTCTTACACCGACATCTTCCGGTAAACCCAGCAGCACATACTTGCCGGACATTTTATCCAGCATATCGGGCCAGTTCGACCGATAGGCCCAGGGAATAGTTTGGATCTTTTCTCCGAGTCGTGTTTCTCCCTGTCGAGGGCGAACCAGTTCTGCGATACGAAGTGTATCATAAATCTGCAGCGACATCTCCATTCACCTATTGTTCTTCGCCATTTAAAAATACTTTTTCCACTAAATCACTTCCAAAGGCATAAGGAAGATAAGCGGGAGAGGGCATTTTCTTCGTGATAAAGAGATTGGCTTTTTTACCTTTCACCAGACTTCCGGCCAGATCCATTACTCCCATAGCATAGGCGCTGTTTAAGGTGGCTGCGTTAATGGCTTCTTCAGGACTCATGCCGAGATAGAGACAGGCGAGTGAACAGACGAAGGGCATTTTACCATTTGGACAAGAGCCGGGATTGTAATCTGAAGCGAGTGCGACGGGGAGTCCGGCATCTATCATTTTTCGGGCGGGCGGGTAATGAATTTTCAAGAAAAATGCAGTTCCCGGCAAGAGTGTCGGCATCGTATTGCTATTGAGCAGGCAGGCTATTTCTTCATCACCTGTGCATTCCAGATGATCTACAGAAAGTGCATTGTGCTTCACTCCTACCTGAATACCTCCCGAAAAATCAAGTTCATTGGCATGAATCTTTGGCTGGAGTCCACGTTTGCAACCGGCCTCGAGAATGCGATCTGTTTCTTCCACCGTAAAAAAGCCACGGTCGCAAAAAACATCGTTGTAATCCGCAAGACCTTCTTCAGCAATTATTGGTATCAAATCATTTACCAGCATATCGATGTATTCCTTCCTGTTCTCTTTAAATTCTGCGGGTAATGCATGTGCACCGAGGAAGGTCGCTTTAATAATTAACGGAGAGGTTTCTTTCAGCCGTTTAATCACATGCAACATTTTTAATTCAGCTTCGAAACTAAGACCGTATCCGCTTTTTATTTCGATGGCACCTGTACCGGTTTTTATCACTTCGTTCAGACGTTCCAGAGCGCTGTCATATAGTTCTGATGCTTCCGTGTTTTGTAGAAGCTTTGCAGAATTCAGGATGCCCCCACCCCGCCGGGCAATCTCTTCGTAGCTGAGACCATGAATCCGATCCACAAACTCCTTCTCGCGAGACCCTGCAAAAACGACATGAGTATGAGAATCGCACCATGCCGGGAAAATATATTTACCTTCTGCATCGATGACATCATTCACAGGAGTATGAAAGGGTTCATCCATATTACCGATATCACAAATTTTATCTCCTTCAATCACGAGCCATGCATTCTCATAGACGGGCAATTCCTTCATATCCTTTCCGCGCACCACATGACTGCGTCCGTGTTGAACAATACCTTTGGCGTTTATAATTAGTTTTCTGTTCATATTTATTTTTTTCTAAAAGGTGTTTCACCTTTAAGTTTCATAATGCCCACATAAAAATACAGCATTGTCGCCAACAAGTGTGCAAAAGGTAAAGCCTTCTTTCCCACTTCAAAATAATGAAAAGCAATAAAAAGCTGAACTGCACCTTCTAATAGAAAAATCACTCCTTCCCCATTTTTTAAAAATTTTTCAACACGATGATGAAAAACAGCTACAAGTAGCATGAGGAATCCTGTAATAAAATAAAACCAGGGCGAACCATGCCAGCGATCAATTTCATTTATCCCGTGCAGAATCACTACAAAACCTGAAATATAGTGAGCTAATTTGTAGAAATTTTCCTTCTTCATGGCACCCCCAATATTAGCGCAAAATGTGTAAAGGAAGGGCGGGGTAGTATTCAAACACGGACTGATTTATCAACTATTGTTTTTCTAAATGATACTTTTCTGAAAAAAAGGATGTTAATAAACAGTATGGTTTTGAAGCTTTTCAGAGCTGGTAAAAATCTAATTTTACAGAAATGGAATATATACTTCTGGAAATAAATATTCAGCCACTTGACCCTTTTCGTGATCTGCTTTCTTACCAATTGGCAGAGAAAGGATTCGATATGTTTGAGGAGACCGGGACCGGATTAAAAGCATATGCGCCATTGCGGTCCTATGATCCCGTTCAGGTAAAGGAAGTATTCAGCGATTGCGAACAGCTGGGGTGCAGGATTAATTATCGGGAAGAAAACATCCCCTGGAAAAACTGGAATGAAGAATGGGAGAAAAATTTTCAACCGGAAATCATTGCGGATCGAATTTATGTACGGGCAGAATTTCATCCACCCAATCCGGGGTTTCCCATTGAAATTCTTATTCAGCCAAAAATGGCTTTCGGAACCGGTCATCATCCCACTACTGCTCAAGTCATGGAAATGATGTTGGGCATGGACTTCAACGGAAAAAAAGTGATTGATATGGGTTGCGGGACAGGGATACTGGCAATTTTGGCTGTCAAACGCGGAGCAATTTCTGTTATTGCCATTGATAATGATGCCAATGCTGTAGAAAACAGTCGCGATAATGTGTTAAAAAATGAGGCGGCGAATGTGATCGTTTTAGAGGGAGAAGCCGCGGCTCTTAAGGATAAACAATGTGATATTTTTATCGCGAACATCAACCGCAATATTATATTGACCGATCTGCCGTTATACAAAGCGTGTATGTCTGCCGGCGGGGAATTAATTACCAGTGGATATTATATTCAGGATTTACCGATGATTCAAAAGAAGGCCCAAGAACTCGGGTTTGAATATAAAGATCATACGGTGGATAAGGAATGGTGTTGTGCAAGGTTTGTTCTTTAGTTGCTACCGGCTGCCAGCTACCGGCTTCCGGCTACCGGCTACCGGCTACCGGCTTCCGGCTACCTGCTACCGGCTACCAGCTTCCGGCTACCTGCTTCCGGCTACCTGCTGTAGAGAAGAACTTCAGGCTATGTGAAAAGGTGGAGAACTTTTGGCTGTATGTTAAAGATAAATTATTAGAAGAATTAATCTTAAGTAAAAGATTTGAACAGCATTGATGTATTCGATAAATGTAAAATTACCTCTCGAAAAAAAAATTAACTATTAGCCCAAAAACAAAAGCTGGTGGCCGGTAGCCGGAAGCCGGAAGCAAAAAATATTATTATAATAATTACAATATATCCACAATGAAAATGCAATTCTTGAAGATAAAATTGATCGGACTTCTACTCCTACTCGTCACACTCGAGGGAAATGCGCAGGCACCGAAGTCGTTTAGTGGTGATCCCGCAGCTTTTTTTAAGGAATTGAAGGGGTATATGGAATTGACGAATAAGAAGGAAACCGAGAAGGTGATGGATAAGTTTGAGGAGATGTGGCTGGAGGAACCGAAATTCTCAGGCGAGCAACAAAAAACGATCATTGCGACTGCTAATGATATGCTCAAAAAAAGGATGAAGCCCTATCCTGACTTTAGTAACTATGTGGCCGCATTGATGGCGTTCAGTAATTCCGGCAGAGATCATCAGGTTTTTGTGAACTGGCACAATAGTCTGGAGAAAATGCTGGCCGGTACTTCGAAGCGGTATAGTGATTATATTGAAAATGTGGCGGGACTTTTTACTGCCAATATTTTATATGAATCCGGATCTACCAAATGGGTGGCAGGTACATCGGATTACCTTTTCGAATTTGACACCGTGCCGCGCATTAGTTTTCCGGTGATGGATCTTACCTGGTATGCCAAGGGTGATAGCAGTACGGTTTCCGGAATAAAGGGCTATTATTATCCATTGACAAAAACTTTTGTGGGTAAGGGCGGAAAGATGTTTTGGACCCGAGCCGGATTGAATCCAGCCTCCGTATATGCTGATTTGATAAGTACCAACATTGTTCTTACCGGTTCAGAATGGGGAACGGATAGCGCAATTTTTTACAATAAGCAAATTTTTAAAGAGGGCTTGAGAGGAAAAGTGCTGGATAAAATTCTGGCAAATAGTACTCCTGAGACAGCTACTTATCCTCGCTTTAATTCCTACAATCTGCAATTAGGAATTAAGGAAATTGTTAAGGACGCCGACTATCTGGGCGGATTCGCTCAGCATGGCAGTAAAATGATTGGGGCGGGTACAAAGGAACAGAAGGCCACCTTAACTTTTAAAAGAGATAAGAAAGCCTTTCTGGTTGTTTCCTCAAGGAGTTTTGTAGTGCGGCCGGATCGCATCAGCTCCGACAATGCGGCCTTTGTTTGCTATTTCAATGAAGATTCGATTTTCCATCCTTCATTGGAGATGAAATACATCAGCAAGGACCGTGAGCTGAGTTTAATCCGATCGACCAATTCCGGAATTACCATGCCGTTTTTTAACTCTTTTCATCAGATGGATATGTATGTGGATGCGATCTATTGGAAAATTGACGACCCCTTGATGGAATTGAAGATGTTGAGTGGACAGGGCGAAAGCAAGATGGTATTGGAATCCAATAATCTTTATACCGATGAGCGCTTTCAGAAAATGCAGGGTATTGCTGATGTGAGTCCCTTGTTTACTTTAAAGCAGTATGCAGAGAAAAACAGTCGCTACATTAACTCCGTCGATTTTGCCAAGTATCTTCGTGTGAGTGAGCAACAGGCGCGTTCCCTCTTGATTTTTCTTGCCAACAAGGGTTTTGTGAGTTATGATTTTGAAGAGGATGTGGCTACAATTAACGATAAATTATATTATTATCTGGCAGCACGAAGCAATAAAACCGATTACGATAAGATCGAAATCGAGTCGGTGATTTCTGCCATACCGAATGCAAAATTGAATCTGATGAATTTTGAGATGGACATGCAAGGTGTTGGCAGGATATTGTTGAGTGACTCGCAACAAGTGTGGATAGCACCGGTGAATCAGGAAATGCGATTGCTGAAAAACAGAGATATTGAGTTCAATGGCAGAGTACATGCCGGAAGGAGTGATTACTATGGGAAGAAATTTAAATTTGTATACGACCAGTTTCGGATAGATTTAGCCAATGTCGATTCGATTCGTTTGAAGGTGGTTTCCGATACAGAATTTGATGAGAACGGGAATCCTAAACTGATTCCGCTGAAGAGTACTTTGCAGAACGTTACCGGGCGTATCTTTATCGATAGTCTCACCAATAAATCGAGCAGAAAAAGTTATCCCTCCTACCCCATTTTCGTGAGTGATAAAGAAGCTTTTGTTTATTACGATCATCCTTCTATTTATAACAGTGTGTATGCACGCGATAAGTTCTATTTTAAGATGGAACCTTTTACGATCGACTCTCTCGATAATTTCTCTGCCGGAGGATTGAAGTTCAAAGGTGATTTTGAGTCCGGCGGCATCTTCCCTACTATCGCGGAAACTGCGATCATTCGTCCGGATTACTCCTTTGGATTTGAGCGGGAAAGTCCACCGGAAGGTTATCCAATGTACGGTGGAAAAGGAAAGTACTTTAATCATATTGATCTCAGCTATGCGGGACTTGTGGGCGATGGAAAAGTAGAATACCTGAGCTCTTCTTCTGAATCAAAAGCAATTGTATTCTTCCCCGATTCAACTAATATGGATCAGGCACAGTGGGATCTGCGCAAAGAGACCATTGCCGGTGTTGGATTTCCACAAGCGAACGGGTCAGGAACAGCAATCAACTGGCGCCCGAAGGAAGATCGGATGTTTGTGTATAAGCAGGCATCTAACCTGGAGGTCTACGATAAAAATGTTACGGTCAACGGAAACCTCGTTCTTGCCAACAAAGGACTTGGTGGTAATGGTGATGCTTATTTCCTCGAATCGGAACTGTACTCGAAAGACTTTTGGTTTAAACAGGATGCCTACGGGGCAGATACTTCTGATTTCAAGCTGAAGTCGGATGATGCGTCGGTATTGGCGATTCAGACTAAAAATGTAAAATCCAGGATTGATCTGGTCAAACGTTTTGGTGATTTCATCTCTAACGGAAAAGGTTCGTTTGTCAGTTTTCCGCTTAACCAATACATCTGTTTTATTGCGCAGTTTAAATGGTTTATCGATAAACAAGAGGTTGAATTTGGTGATGACTACAAAGACAATACGAAGTTGAATATTGAAGGCTCTGATTTCGTATCCATCAACCCCTATCAGGATTCGCTGCGATGGAATGCCGGACTGGCGAGATATAGTCTGATTGATTACCTGATCAAAGCAAGGAAGGTGAAAGAAATTCTGGTGGCCGATGCTTCTATACTCCCGAATGACACCGCAACCATCGTCATTGAGCGAAATGCCGTCATGCGCCCGTTGAATGATGCGAAGATTATTGCCAATACCACCACAAAATACCATACCATCACTGAAGCGGTGATCAATGTTCTGGGAAGAAAAAGCTATACCGCGAGTGGGAAGTATGCGTATACGGATCAGGCCAAGGTTAAACATTCCATTACGCTGGAACGCATTGCGATTGATACCTCCTTACAAACCTATGCCAGTGGGGTCATTCCTGACAGTAGTAATTTCCTGTTGAGCACTAATATTCAGTACAAGGGAAAAGTTAATATCATGGCGGCCAATCCGCTCTTGAATTTCGATGGATTTGCTAAAGTCAATCATCTCTGCGAAGAGAAGCTCCCTGCCAACTGGTTTGGATTCAGAAGTGACATCGATCCGGGTGGAGTGAATATTCCGATTACAGAAGCAAAGAATGAGAACTATGAGAAATTGTCAGTGGGTATTTCATTGTCCTCTGACAGCACCGGATTTTATTCTTCATTCCTATCACCCAAAAAGCGAAATGCAGATGCGGATCTGATAACAGCAAATGGGGTGCTCTCCTATGATGCTAAAGCAAAAGTGTATAAAGTGGCCTCAGCAGAAAAGATAAAGAGCCCGGATGGTCCCGGAAATCTGGTTCAGTTGAATGATGCGAATTGTGTGGTGTATGCGGAAGGGCAAATGAATCTGGCTACAAATTTCGGACAGTTTAAAATGACAACAGTCGGAAATGTAACCAATAATACCAATAACGATTCTACTCAGTTTGATGTACTGGTAGGAATGGATTTCATGTTTAACAACGATGCATTAAAGAGCATGGTGGAATTAATAACCGGTAATCCTACCCTACAACCCACTGCGGATACGCGAACAACATGGGTGCGCGGAATGAAGGAAATTCTGGGTATAGAAAAGGCAGACAAGATGATTTCGGAATTCAGTTTATATGGAGCTCCTAAACGTCTGCCGCAGGAACTACAGCAAACCTTATTCCTCACCGACTTAAAATTATATTGGGATAAGGAGGTGCAATCTTTTAAATCAAGAGGACCCATTGGCGTAGGATTCATTGGCAAGGAAACCATCAGCCGGCAATTGAAAGGGTATTTCGAAATACAAAGGAAAAGAGGCAGCGAAGTATTTAATCTCTACCTCGAATCAGATAACGCTACCTGGTGGTACTTTAACTACTCCCGTGGTATCATGCAGGTCATCTCCTCCGATAATAAATTCAATGATGCTATTAACGGTATGAAACCCGAGAAACGAGTTGCTGAATCGAAAGGAGATACCCCTCCCTATGAGTTCATGCTGAGTACTGATCGCAAAAAAGCAGAGTTTGTAAAGAAATTCCTGGGGCAATAGCAAGAAAAGAAGATTTGCTGTGAGCAGGACCAGTAGTTGAAGTAAACTGTTGATCCTCTTGCGTTTAATAAGATTTTATGGAGGAGTATGGCTGCACTGATGTGCATAGAAAACCCTCGCCCCATCTTGTTATCTATGTATTGTATATCAGTATTTTATGAGATAATAAATACAGTCTGAGACAAAGAATTATTCCTGACTTAACATTAATGTAATATCTTTGGCAGCAATGATTAGTTTCAGCAATCTGAGTTTATTGATTATTGCCTACATGATGGGGTCTATTCCCTCAGCCGTTTGGATTGGAAGAATGTTTTATGGAATAGATGTCAGAGAATACGGAAGCGGGAATGCAGGAGCAACCAATACATTTAGGGTTTTGGGTAAAAGAGCGGGATTGCCGGTTCTCATTCTGGATATATTAAAAGGGTTCTTTGCCGTTAAACTCGCCTTCTTAACCGGAATGTATTATCCCGGAACACAACAGTTTATTAATCTGGAATTGAGTTTAGGTATGGCTTCTTTAATTGGTCATATTTTCCCCTTATTCGCCGGTTTCAGAGGTGGAAAGGGAGTAGCCACATTACTGGGGATTTTATGTGCCGTACACATTGGAGCGGCTTTAATTTGTGCCGGAGTTTTTATCGTGACCCTGATGTTAAGTCAATATGTTTCTTTAAGCTCCATGATGGCAGCATTGACTTTTCCTATCTCTATCATGTTCATCTACCATGAAACAATGCCGGGCCTGAATATTTTCTCCATGTTTGTTTGTGTGTTGGTTTTAATAACCCATCAGAAGAATATTGAACGGTTAATTCGCCGGGAAGAAAGTAAAATTGATTTTCTCCCACGAAGAAAAATGGGCTGATCAGCTTTTTGTTGTTTTTTAACTTTTCATCTGCACTAAATCCTTGCTAGTCAAACGTGTCTGCTCTTCTTAAAAACGAATGCAGCGCAATATTTATGTTAGAAAACCACCCTTTTTGTCCCGGTTTTGAACAAGAATGTCTTTCAAATTGTAACCGCAATTTATCACTTCCCGTATATAAGGGGCGTTAAAACCAAATCGGACAATGAAAAAAAGGCTAGTTACCGTTGTGCTATTAGTATTTGCAGTATTTGCTACAATAGGGACGATAAATGCGGGCGGAGTATCAGAACATCAACGGTCAAAGACTGCTGAGAAATACTTTCTTGCAAAACAATATGAAAAGGCAGCACCCTTGTATGCTCAATTGGTGAGTTCGAATCCCAAGAATTTCAAGTACAATTATTATTATGGTATTTGTCTGACGATAATTGGAAAGGACAAAAATCAAGCACTTCCTTATTTGGAAATGGCTATTCAGAATCCCAAAACTCCTGAAGAAATCTATTACTATATAGGACGAGCGTTACATTTCACCTATCGCTTTGATGATGCGATGAGAGCATTCACTGAATTCAACTCTATCATTGGTGCAAAGAATGCAGGGAAATGGGGTACACCACAATTAATGGAAATGTGCAATAATGCCAAGCAGTTTTTAGATACGACCAAACTTTCTAAAATTCAGGAAAGAAATGAAAGTGCGGCGTATGATTTTTATAATAAATATGCATTTAACAGTCCTAATGGAAAGTTACTCAGTATGCCGGATGAGATTGCGCAAAATACCAAGAGTCAGGGTGAAGAGCGTCCTACTATTTTCTTAAGTTCTAATGGAAGAGTGATGTATTACAGCTCCATTAGTCCCGAGACCAGCAGCAGAGATATTTTCCGGGTGGAAAAAGACCTTGATGGAAATTGGTCCGCCCCTATTCGGTTAGACAGAATGATCAACGGTCCGCAAGATGAACTTTTCCCCACCTGCAACAGCGATGGTCGCATTCTTTATTTCAGTTCACGCGGACATTCATCCACCGGTGGTTTTGATATCTTCAAATGTTATTACAATACGGTAAGTAAAACCTGGACAAATCCCGAAAATATGGGAAGTCCGTACAATTCACCGGATGATGATTTTTGTTTTGTTGCATCAACACCGGAACAAACCGCATATTTTACCAGTCAGCGCGAGACAGCACCGGGAACTTTTACAGTTTATAAAGTCCCCTACTCCAATACAGAAGAACTGCCTATTGCCATAAATGGCAAATTCAATTGTGTAGGTCAGCCGAATCTAAAATCAATTCATTTAGTGATTTCACGTGATGGTGAACAAAATATCGTTTCTGATTTGATGACAGATTCCATTAGTGGAGCTTATGCAGTAGAATTACCGGGGCCCGGTACTTATGCATTTAAAATTGAGGCGCCGGGATTTCAGCCGCATACTGAGGAAATCCGTTTCGGTGAATTCAGCGATCGTATTTATGTGCAGGATATCTTCCTGAGCCGAAGTGTGAATGGCATGGAAGATCTGGCTATTTCGAATCGCCGGTTAACGGAATCAGGACTTATCGATGAGTCGCTTACTGCCAATATGGAAGAAGATGAAAGTACTACTCCCGGAATTTACTCAGAAGCCCAAATGGCCGCTATGAAAGTGAGTGGACTTACACCTGAAATGATTGCTGAACGAAGAGCAAATCCTGATGGAATGCATCCAAATTCACCGGGTTCAGGTACCAATAGAAATCAAACAAATGGCACAGGTATAAACTCCTCTGAAATGAATAATAGTTTACGCGGTGGAATCATATACAAAGTACAGATTGGGGCGTTTAGAAAACACACCAGAGAAATTGTTCAGAAGCGATTGGAAAAGAAAACAGATAAAACCATGTTAACGAGTTACGATGATTTAACCTGGTTGCGTTTCTTTATGGGTGCAGAAGGAAATTATAAATCAGCCAAAAACTTGCGTGAAACCTTGCGGCAGGCCGGCTTTGGAGATGCCTTTATTGTCGCTTTTAAGGAAACCAAGCCGATGAACCTCTCGGAAGCCATTAAAATAACCCGAGCCAATAACACGGCCAATACCGATACAAACGATTGAAATTAAGTTATATATGAACTTAAAGAGTCCTGATTTCAGGGCTCTTTTTTTTGTTAAAATAAAATCAGAAAATTGATTTGTTCACATCGGATTGATCTTTTTACCTTTGAGGTATTGAAGATAACTATGGTTCAGAACTCACATAAACCTTATCAGCAGGAAGATCTGTTATTAGAAGAAGAAGTTGACCTCGAAAATCAACTCGTTCTTTACAATGATGATGTAAATACTTTTGACTGGGTGATCGAAAGTCTGGTCTCTGTTTGCAAGCATGAGCGAGATCAGGCTGAACAATGTTCGATGATCATACATTATAACGGAAAATGTTCCGTTAAAGAAGGTAACTTTGACAAACTTCGGCCGATGTGCGAAGCGCTGCTCGATCGCGGCTTGAGTGCTACCATCGAATAAATCTGATCCGTGAAAAAAACAACACTTCTATTTGCAAGCATTACCTGCTGTTTCGTACTACTACTTGCCTGTTCAAAAGTACCCATTACCAATAGAAAACAAGTAAGCCTGATTCCGGAAGGTGAGCTTATTTCTTTAAGTCTCACCGAGTATCAATCGTTTTTAAAGGCTAATCCTCCGGTTGCTGCATCAGATCCTCAAGCCACTATGGTGAAACAGATTGGAAGTAAAATTCAGCAATCTGTGACCAAATACATGGCGCAAAATAAGCTGAGCAAGAGGTTAGAGGGTTTTAAATGGGAATTCAATCTTGTCAATGATAAAACTATCAATGCCTGGTGTATGCCCGGTGGAAAGGTGGTCGTTTACACGGGTTTGCTCGCCGTAACTCAAACGGAAGCGGCTCTGGCCATGGTGATGGGTCACGAAATTGCACATGCCGTTGCGCGCCATGGTAATGAACGGATGAGTCAGCAATTGATGACTCAGGCCGGTGGTGTTGCTTTAGGTGTTGCATTACAAAATAAAAGTGCTGAGACGAAAGCAATTTTTCAAACCGCTTACGGTGCGGGAGCTGCGGTTGGACTCATTCTCCCCTACTCCCGACTTCATGAAACGGAAGCGGATAAGCTCGGATTGATTTTCGCAGCCATGGCCGGCTATGACCCTCGTGAAGCGCCAAAATTCTGGCAGCGAATGGCGGCTAAAGGAGGCGCAAAACCACCGGAGCTGTTGAGCACACATCCCAGTGATGCGAACCGCGTGAAAGAACTGAATAAATTTATGCCCCAGGCATTGAAGTACTATAAGCCCTCGTAAGTTTATCTCCATCTTAAAATAAATCAACATTAATTCATAGAAGCCATATGTCCATTTTTTTCATTTCTGTCCTCATCCTCTTTGGCATACTATTGATTGTCCTTGAAATTCTCATTGTTCCCGGTTTTATTGTGGGGATTGCCGGTGCTGTGTTTGTAGTAATGGGCATTGGCTGGACCTGGCAGGTGTACGGTTCCACTACAGGAATCATCGTGGCCTTGATCAGTATTTTTGTGACTGGACTTTCGATATGGTCAGCTTTAAGAACATCTTTCTGGAAGAGGTTCAGCCTGCACGATAAACTGGAGGGAAGAATGAATGTCATTGACGAAAGCCGTGTAAAAGCAGGCGATCGTGGTGAAGCGGTTTCCAGTTTACGACCTATGGGCACAGTGCGGGTCAATGGAGAACGCTATGAAGCCGCAACTGAAGGAAGGATGGTTCCTCCCAATTATCCGATCATTGTGATACGGGTAGAAGGAAATAAACTCATCGTCAAACCGATTGAATAGTTCTACAATTAAATTATCTTCGTAAAAAAATCACCCTATGCAAATTCCATTTCTTTTACTTGTCATTGCCGGAGCTTTTATTTTTATCATGCTCTTCCTTTATTTTGTTCCTGTCAACTTATGGATTACGGCTGTATTCAGCAATGTCAAAATCAGCATCATGAATCTTATCCTGATGCGATTGCGGAAAGTACCACCGTCTATTGTTGTCAATGCAATGATCACGAGTACCAAGGCCGGATTAAATGTCACGACCAATGATATCGAAACCCATTTCCTTGCCGGTGGTAATGTGAATAATGTCATAAAGGCATTGATCTCTGCAGATAAAGCCAATATTCCCCTGACCTTCAAGATGGCTACTGCTATCGATTTGGCGGGAAGAGATGTGGCGGATGCGGTGCAGTTATCTGTGAATCCACGGGTAATTGACACACCTCCTGTTTCTGCAGTAGGAAAAAACGGAATTCAATTGATCGTAAGAGCTCGCGTAACCGTACGGACAAATATCAATCAGTTGGTTGGTGGCGCCGGTGAAGAAACCATTCTGGCGCGTGTTGGTGAAGGTATCGTAACTACCATTGGTTCTGCCCATGACCATAAAACCGTTTTGGAAAACCCTGATCAGATTTCAAAAACCGTTTTAAACAAGGGACTTGATGCCGGAACAGCATTCGAAATTCTATCTATTGATATTGCCGATATTGATGTAGGTGAAAATATTGGAGCGAAGCTTCAAACTGAACAAGCCTCTGCCGATTTAAAGGTGGCTCAGGCGAAGGCAGAAGAGCGCCGTGCTATGGCAGTTGCCTTTGAGCAGGAGATGCGTGCAAAGGCGCAGGAAGCCCGTGCAAAGGTGATCGAAGCAGAAGCACAAATTCCATTGGCCATCTCTGAAGCCTTCCGTTCCGGACATTTGGGCGTGATGGATTATTATAAATTACAAAATGTGCAGGCAGATACAGCTATGAGAGATTCCATTGCCAAACCCGGCGGACAAGGTCAGGTGGTGCAGAGAAGAAGTAGGAATTGATGAATTGATGAATTGATGAATTGATGAATTGATGAATTGATGAATTGATGAATTGATGTCCCGAAGCCTCGGGATGATGAATGTTTTGAATGAATATAACGTTGTTGTTTTAAGAAAAGTCCTCCGTGATTCTTCGTGTCCTTCGTGCCGTGGTAAAAAGGGATAGTTCCTTTGAAGACAACGATCACCAATCATTTAATAATCAATAAAGATTATTCTATAATTCAAATTATTTTAGTTCGAAAGAACCTGGATCGATTTCCGTTTTATTGAAAGACGATAGCTTGACGGCTTGAATACGTATTGCTGCTTAATTCCAAAAAGTAAATTCCCGGTTTCATTCCCTCTCTACTGATTTTTATTTCAGATGTAATGTTATCCATGAGGAATTCCTGCGCTATTTTGCCATCTATGGCAACGATGGAAATCTTCACGTTTTCAAGAGGGATGCTTATGCGGAGATAAAAGAATTCTTCAACAACAGGGTTTGGATAGAGTGTGATAAATTCTATTTGCGGTAATGCATTCAGGTGAGTCGACACTACAGGGTTGGATAGCTTCAGGATATATGCATCTCTGGAGTTTACAGCGGTCAATGGAGTGGTTCCTGAGCCCGGTTCAAAGTCGACGACAAAAAATTACCACTCATAAGTTCCGTTCGACCCCTGCACCCCCGCCCCCCCCCGGGCGGGCCCGCGTTAATCGCGCCGCGCGTGCGCGGCCTCCCCCCCCGCGCCGCGGGCCCGCCCCCCCCCCCCCCCCCCCCCCCCCCCAATGAATATAGACTAATTGTTTAATAAAAATCCTCTGTGCCCCTCAGTGACCTAAGTGCCTCCGTGGTGAAAACGATAAATCCTTCGAGGACGACGATCTCTACTCAACTAAAATTTGATAGTTTTTGACGAAACACTTTCCGCCTCAGTAATTAAATTGACCAGATAAACCCCCTTCGCACCCATTCACGTATCTCTCCCGTCACTACCCTCCCGCTATCACCTCAATTTTTTTCTCGACACCAACCTCCCTCTAGCCTTGGGGCGGAATCATATCCACCACATTATACCATGCCAACACCTCCTGCTCCGGACATCCCCCCAACCCGACCAACCACCCAGCGCCGAGCCGAATCGATGTGGGGAGGCCAAGAGAACCCCGTTCTAAGTTAAAACTGAAGGTAAACGCAAGCAGATCCTAGACTATCGGGATAATTAATTACACTTAAGTTATTATTTACTGTGGTAAATGCTGTGCTTGTATCTGGATAAGGCCAAGAATAATTTCCATCGGCGGCAGCAATATAAATTTTACCATCCGGTGCTAATTTCATAGTCCTGGGGCAACTGAATGACAAAGTGTCGACAACAAATTTGCTCGCTGCGATATTTTGTTGCTAATAAATCATATTGCAATAAATAGTAGGTTGAGTTTGACTGTGATAAATCAATTACATAAAGTTTTGAATCATCCTTGGAATAGGCACATGTAGTAACTGTATGGGTATAGGGTGAAGTAGCCGGTTCCTGTTCTATCGGAATTGTAGATGTGATTGTTCCTGACATCGATCAAAAATTGTAAAGTTCAATCATGCCTAACCATGAAACTTGGGCAAACGGAGCCGTTGCTATTAAATATTAATTGACCTCCTCCCGTTTTTCGCAAAGTGCCAATATTTTGAATAAATGGACCTGAAATACCTTGTACATTTACCAGAAATAAATAAAAGAATTAAAGGGATAAGCTTGTTGTATATCTTTGAAAACCACCCACCAATCCCTTCCATTACCATGACGCACCCCATAAACCATCGAATGCTAAAATTATTCCATTGAAAATTTTTTGCAACACAAAACCCCGAATCATTATTCGCTTTATAATTGATAATAGATGAGTAAAGCATCATTTGTAACACCTTAGTAAGCAAAAAATCAGGAATCATTGCGTTGATAATAGGTTAGAATGGTACCAAAAGCCACCGAGATGTTGGTAGAATCACCAATTCTTTGATGATACTTATTCCAGACATAACAACCGGGCCCAAATTATCCTGCAGAGTAATCCAGTGCTATCTCCTATGGTTGAACTTCCGTTTCTTCGATAGTAGGCGGCGTTCCCAACAACAGGGTTAGATGGAATGCTCCAATCGATATATGCACTATCACCAAATACCCAATGGTTGTTATTAAATTGAGCAAATACCTTCCCACCCCCAACAACCGCAGTAATCAACAACAAAGCGCAGAAGAATTTTTTCATCACAATAAAATTACGGAAAAACCTTGAAATAGCAGGCAATTAATAAAATTCTGGTGGGCCGCAGATTTGTTAAGATTATTATGATTTATTATGACATTGCCCTGCGACCCCCGCGTATCTTAGCGACCCCCGCGCTTGCCTGCCGGCAGGTAGGGTAATCTGTGCAGACAGGGTTGTTAAAAAAGCGAGCAGCGAGCAGCCAGAAGCAAGCAGCAAAAAATACTATTGAAACCTAAAATCTTTACTCACCTAAAATTTGACTAACTTAGACGAAACACTTTCCGCCTCAGTAATTAAATTCACCAGATAAACCCCATTCACGACCGTATTCATCGGTATTTCTCCCGTCACATACCCTCCCGCTATAACCTCCACTTTTTTCTCAAACACCAACCTCCCTTCCATATCAAACAACCGCAAACTCCCCGTTCTTCCTTTGAGTTTGGAGGCGTTGACGTGAATCATATTCCATTCACTGTTATACCAGGCTTGAAAACTGCCCCCAACCCCCTCTTGTCCTGCGGACGAGGGGACAACCCCACACTCAGCGTATCACAAGGCGAGCCCACCCAAGCGCCGAGCTCGTAATCGGGGTTGTTGGGAAGGCCGTAATAGGTTCTGGCACCACCAAGGTAAAAACCAAAGGGTTGAAAATCGCAGGCTAGACCGAGTGAATCGGGTTGGTTGATGACGCTGAGGTTTTCATTAATGAAATTCCAACAAGTGGGTGGGTAGGGCCATCCACTGCCTAAGCCAAAATAACTTGAGCTGATGTAAATTTTACCATCCGGTGCTAATTCCATTCCTGCCGGACTGGCATCCATTGGAAAAGAATCGACTAAAATACGGGAAGCGGGTATGTTCGTTGCTGTTAGATCAAATTGGTATAGTTTACTCCAAATATTATACTGTTGTTGGTTAGATATTGCATATAATTTAGTACCATCCGGTGAAAAAACTGCTGCATGATAAAATTTAAATGGACCTCCTGGAGAAGATGGAGTTTCCACAATAACAGGGCTGTGTAAAAGCCATAACATCGGTCAAAATTAATGACACCAATATAATTGTTTAAGCTCGATATAACAAGTTTTGTACCTTGAGCATTGAAGCTAATATCTCCTAAATTTCCAAAAATTGAGTACCCTACATTTTGCACAGGGCGAGGATGAATACCAGTGGAATCAACTCTATAAACCCAAAATTCATTATTGGGTATGTTTCCTGGAGCATAAGTATATCGGCGTGTTACTAACCACCAGTCACGACCATTTCCATGCCTTACAGCAGCCAGCATATCCTGTACAGGATGATTTTCTATCTGAACATTCTTTTGTACAACCTGACCAAGCCCACCTTGCAGTTTCATATCCACTACACAATAAAATAAACCTGTATCCGGTACCACTACGCCCGCCATAATTACATAGAACGTACTATCAGTAACAGACTTAGGAAGAATGATCATATCATGATACCATTCACCGCCAACAAGGGTATCACCATTGAATAATTTATTGTGATTTCGGTTGAACAATTTTCCTTTTCGCACCAAACCATTATGAGAGTTGGTAGTATTTCCTGATGCACCATAAAATATTAAATTACCTAAACTGTCACTAATTGAGGAACATCCCGCTCGCAAAAACGAAGAACCGGATTTGAAAAAGCTCATTGGTGGAGTAAAATTAATTCCGGCACTATCTCCAAAGCACCATATATTACCCTTGAATTGAGCATACACGCTCCCACCCCCAACCACAGCAGTCATCAACAACAAAGCGCAGAAGAATTTTTTCATCACAATAAAATTACGGAAAAAACTCTGACGGCTCTTTATTATCGCTTTTATGGAGTGGCTCCGCTATCGCTCCGCCGCTCCCTCCTTACCCGAATTGCAATGCCCTGCACGATCGCTTTCAGCGATCTCTGTTTGTTTAGCCCTGACTTTATGAATGCGGGGCATTTAACAGCCAGCCCAAACTCACTTATCGTAGCAATCCGGGTCGCGGAGGGAGTGGCTCCGCTGGCGCTACGCCGCTCCCTCCTTACCCGAATTGCAAATGCCCTGCACGATCGCTTTCAGCGATCTCTGTTAATTTGCGGCCATCTTTATGAATGCAAGCATTCAACAGATACCCACAAATTAACAGAGGCTCCTTTCGGAGCCTCGTGCAGGGCATTTATTAGTGGTCGCGGAGGGATTCAAACCCCCAACCTTCTGATCCGTAGTCAGATGCTCTATTCAGTTAAGCTACGCAACCGGTTTCCTTTCGGGGTGGCAAATGTAATGTAAATTTATGTTTTGGCAAAAAGGAAATTGTGGTGAAATTGGGTTGGGATTTTTTTAGAGGAAATTTGTGGGTGCAGGACCAGGAATTGAAATTCAAAAAGAGACGTTGCGATGGTGAACAATTCCTTTTTTTTCTTTTAGGGACCTGCATTTTTTAAATGCGGCATTGGTTCCCTTGGTTTCTAAGCCGTGAAAAATGGTGTAGTATTTCTGATGAAGCATTGAGAAATAAACGCTTAGTTGCTTTTGCTGGTCATTAAATGAAGTGGGTAATTTGAAATAGAGTTCCAGCCGGCCTTTGGGAGGGAGTGTTTTTGTGGCGCGGTATTTCTCGGGAAGAAAAGGATTGTTGCTCTTGCCTAAATACAAGGTGATCTCCTTTCCCTTTGATTTATTTTCCTCCCATTTATAGAGATTGATAAACGGAGGGAGGGCGGCTTCCTGGGTATGTAAAACCATGATGCTGTCGTTGGAGGAGTTCCTGATTTCAACAGAGTAAATGGCATTTTCATCTCCGTTGGGATCATAAACCTTTGAAACCAGAAAATGCTGAGCCCTGAGTGGATATTGTATCCCCAACAGGAGTAAACCTGTGAGAAAAAGGATTTTTGAACTACCGGCAGTCATTTCAAGTGTTAAATTACGAAAAAAAGTACCAAGTGGGGAGGATAAACAAATAATTTTCGGTTTTGGCAGAAAGAGGATGAAGTACGGGCGCATAAAACATAAGGTTTGCTGAACTTTTCTCCTTTCAAATTCTCCCTAAAAACAAAAGCCCTCCTGTTTGAGGAAGGCTTTTGCTGTATATATCAAGTATTATGACGTTTTTACGTTTACTTTTTTCTCTTCAATACGTGCACTCTTACCAATCATATCTCGCAGATAGAAAATACGTGCGCGACGTACTTTACCGCGTTTGTTGACGTCGATACGCGTGATTTTTGGACTATGAATCGGGAAAATACGCTCAACACCTACTCCACCGGAAATTTTACGAATGGTGAAGGTTTCGGTATGTCCGGTTCCACGGCGCTGTAAAACAACACCTTGGAATTGCTGTTCACGCTCTTTGTTTCCTTCTATAATTTTATAAAAAACTGTGATGGTATCTCCGGCTTTGAATTCAGGCCAGCTTTTCATTTCAACCAGTTGCTCTTGAGCTACTTTCATTAAGTCCATGATCTTCTTTTATTACCCGCTTTGGGGCTGCAATATTAGTGAAAAAAATACTAGGTTGTTTCTAAAAATCATATAAAATATCCCATAGGCAGATAAGTAGAAGATATGCATCTTTTAAATTATTGTAATTCACTTATTTAGAATATAGCTGAAAGTGGATGAATTCTTAAAAATTGTCTTCAAATTCGATACGCAGCCGGAATTTTCATAGCATTCAGAGTTGAAAGTAACCATAGGCTGTAGTTTAATTTTCAGGAAAAGCAAGGGCTAAACGTTACGCCATGAAGTTCCTTAGTCGGCTTTCAGGTCTTCATAAAAGGTCATCAAGTCCTTTCCAATTTGGTGGTTGTTGAAAGATTTCATGACAAATGCCCGGGCATTATTTCCGAGTTCTTCCTGCAAATGCGGCTGTTGTAAGAGCAAGATAACTCTTTCTGCAAATTCTTCCGAGGAATCTGCCAACAAAAATTCCGAGCCGTTTTTTCCGGGAATACCTTCTACGCCGATGGAAGTTGTAACGATCGCTTTTCCCATCGCCATCCCTTCAATGATTTTAACTCTCATCCCACTCCCGCTAAGCAAGGGAACAATCATTATTCCTCCTTTGCCGATGAATGCTTTTCCATCGGGAACAAAATCGCTGACGGTGATCTGCTCGTTTGCCTTTGACTTCACAGAGTCCGGCATTTTTTTACCGGCCAATGCCAACTTCGCCTGCGGGACTTTGGAAATAACGATCGGCCAGATCGATTTCAGAAACCAATCGACACTTTCCTGATTCGGAAGCCAATCCATAGCACCAATATGAAAGACCAATTGAGGATCCGGTTTTGGAAAGGGATGGTACTCGTTAATATTTACACCCACAGGAGCAATGGTGAGCGGGACTTCTGTGCCTAAGTCGCGAAGTATTTTTACATCTTCAGGCGTCATGGCCACAATAGCATCTACCTTGTTTAAAGCCAACTGCTCATAATGCCTTAACCTTTCTGAAAGTAAATTGAGATACCATTTCCTCAGTGGATTTGTTGCTGCCATTGATAATCTCTTCCAGATGAGGTGTTCAATATTATGCGTTCGCAAAACAACATTTGCCGTACTGTATTTTCTGATGGTCTCGATATACGGGATCATGTAAAGGCTTTCCAGTTGTACAATATCGAACTGCTCCTTTTTCAGAATCTCAATTAATTTTTCCTCAAAATCACGACGGATGAAACGGACAATATGATAGGATTCACCGGTGAAAATATTGAAGAGTGCAGCAAATGGATTGATGCGGTTATCAAGGAAAACACCTTCAATGCGTGTCATGGCAAGGTAGTCCTTGTCGAGGGTATTTATATCCGCAAGTTGCTTGATGGTGTTAAAGGAAAGTACCTTTAAGGTGGCTCCGTTTTCATGCAAGGACTGCTGCATATGATACATGGCAATACTTCCACCATCTACGGGAGGATAAGGGACACGAATGCACAATTGAAGTATGTTCACAGCAGATTGGATTTTTTCTTTTTCCTGAATATTTTAAAGAGATTCCGATAAGCATCACCATCTAAAATCACGGAGTCATGCGTGGCTTTATAAATCAGAAAAATTCCGATAGGCAATAAAATAAAGGAGGATAACCACATCCCCCGCCAGGCAGGAATGATACTTTCCTTTGCAAATTTTTCACCGGTAATACTGGTGATATGATAGGCCAGAAAAAACAATATTGATATTACCAGTGGAAGTCCGAGTCCGCCCTTGCGAATAATTGCTCCCAACGGAGCACCTATCAGGAAGAGGATGAAACAGGCTGCGGATAAGGTCAGTTTACGATGCCATTCCACTTTAAATCGCGACATCTGGTACATTCTGGAATCTCGTTCGTCTTTAACTCCGGTGAGATAGGTCTGCATGGATCTCGCCTGGTTCATGGCATTGTCGAAGACCTGCGTGATGAGGAAGGAAGGCATACTATCATTTAAACCAATGGCAGTAGCTGTCGTAATTCCTTTGTCGAAACGGGAGGAGTCACGCAACATTAAAAAATAGGGCTGCATATGCACCGTTGATAATTTCTCTTTCTTATCATAATCCTGCGTGAGACTGTCAACGGCTTCATTGAGCTGAGAGAGATTCATCATCTGATGCCCCCCTTTAAAAAGGTCTTCGTTGGTACGGTTTAATTTAAACTGAGAGAGGTCGAAGCGAATAATATATTCTTTAAACGCATTTCGCATCAGGGGATGGGTGTCAATACCTCCTTTATTTTTATTCTGCTCTTCGTAGCTGGTGCCGTTGAATAAGGTAAGAATCAGAAATTTTTGATCATCGGTGGATTCCATTTTTCCACTCTCTGCCATCACGACTTTTCTGTTGCCCATTCCCCCGGTATGATCATAAATCATCACCTTGCGAATGGTTTTTCCGTCCTTGCCCTTCTCCCCGACTTTGATACTATAGCCTTCGATACCATTGTAAAAAACACCCTCCCGAATAGACAATGCCGGCTTTTGCTGTCGGATATCGTAGAGTAAGGAACCCATTTTTAAATTGGTATAGGGCAGGATATTATTCGAAAAGAAAAAGGCAAGTCCGCTGATCAGGAAAGCTGTGATAAACAAGGGTAGCATGATACGCTGTAAGGAGATACCGGCGGCCTTTGCAGCGGTGAGTTCAAAGTGCTCTGCCATATTTCCAAACGTCATGATGGAGGATACAAGAATCGCCAGCGGGAGCGCCAACGGAACCAGATTGGCAGCAGTGTAAAAGAGTAATTCGGCAATGACTATTCCATCCAAACCTTTTCCAACGAGATCATCAATGTACTTCCATAAAAACTGCATCAATAGTACAAACAGGGCAATGAAGAAGGTAAGGAAGAACGGCCCGACAAAGGATTTAAGCACTAGCGCATGGAGTTTCTTCACTGATTGCCGGGATTGGATGTGCAAAAATACCCTAAGTTTGGCTAAAAGCGTAAACATGAGCAATATTATTCTTGATAAGGAGGAGTTCGCCCTGCTTTCTGATGCAGAAATATTTTTGGTGAAGAAAAGGTTAAGTGAGAAATTGAATATGTTATTATCGGATTGTATCAAAAATATTGAACATTGTTTGGGGGAACATCCCGGTTTTCTAGAGGAGGAAGTAGTGATGAATCGTCCAAAGATCAGTAAAGGAGAAAATTATCTCTCTTTTCCCTGGCAGATCTTAGATTACCCCCGTTTGTTTGGTCGTGAGGATATTTTTGCTATCCGGACGCTTTGTTGGTGGGGACAGAGTTTTAGTATTACCTTGCATTTATCCGGGAAATATGCTGATCAATTTCATGGTAAATTAAACAGTCACCTGGCCCTCTTAGCCGAGAACGACTACTTCGTTTGCGTAAATACGAATCAATGGCACCATCATTTTGGTTCTGACAATTATTTATCTGCAGGTGAACTATCAGGAATCAACGAGTCGATTACTTCCTTATACGAGCGAAATCACTTTATAAAAATCATGAAGAAAATTCCATTGTCCGATTGGATGAGGCTAACTGAAAAGTCCGGTAAAATCTACCATGAATTATTCAGGATAATCAGTTCTTAGTTATGGTTTATTTCAAAGACTACCTAAAAGCATTCTCAGTTTTTGTACTTGCGATTCCCAGAGACGAATGCTGGTCTCCCGTTCACCCGGATTTGCAAAATCAGTGATCAGTAATGCAATGTCGGAGGTAATATCGTCTTCCTTTATTTCAAATTGAAAATAAGTGCCATCGGTATCGTCGAGCCATTGAAACCGGACCAGGTGTAAATCCCGAAGGGCAACCAGTTTAGCGACAGACTCCCCTCCTTCCCAAACGAAGGTATAAACATCATCTTTAGTATGCACTTCATCTGCAAACCAACCGGCCAGACCGCTGGAATCACTCAGTGAAGTGAATAAGATTTTTGGAGAAGAACGGAATTCAAATTCCACCTGATATTTTTCCTTCGTGGTATTGGTAGGTTCCGGGAGTTTTATGGGTTGAGATGGAGGTTTTGGAAGCGGTTTAGGTGCTGTAGTTCCGGTAGAAATTCTGGGACGAAGCTTGGAGAGATCCATGGTCTCTTCTAATTCCTTAATCACTTTCTCCGCCTTTGCCTGAAGAGGATCCGGCGCATTTTTATCGGCTTTCATCTTCTTTAAGAGCGCCTCTTTTGAGGTGTCCTTTTTATCCGATTTAAGCGCTACCGGTGCTTTTATTTCTTTAACACTCTTGTCTCCTTTAGGGGAAATGGGTTTAGTAACCGCAACACTATTCGCTTTATGGGATGCCGGCTTCTTTGCTATTTTACCTGTATTCCCTTGAGGAGATTTTACAGGTGCCTTTGCAGGAGACTTCGCTGAAGAGGGCTTAGCTGTACCTTTTTTTGCAACCACTTTTTTAGCAGGGGTTGCTTTTGATGAAACAGTAGTTTTTACCTGCTTTTTGACCGGGAGTTTTTTAACTGCTTTTTTTGAGGTAGTAGCAGCGGATTTCTTCACTGCTGTTTTCTTCTTCGCCGCAACGGGTTTAGTTACCTTTTTTGATGCAACAGGCTTCGCTTTCTTAGTAGCTATTGCTTTTCCAACTTTCTTAGGTGCAGATTTTTTCACCACTTTTTTTGATACTGCCCCTTTTTTAGATTTTGCTGAAGCCATAGGATTCGAAATTGTATTTCACAATAATGTTCGGGACGAAATATAGTTAAAATTTAAAACGAAGTATCTTTATGTCCACAATTTATATACACGACCGATTGATTTTTACAACCACCCACTATGAGATATAAAATATTGATATACAGTACAATATTTATCCTATCCGTTGTTTTAGCCTACTACGCTAATTATGCAATGGTGTATAGAATCACTGCCATCGTACTCAGCAGGGTAGCTATTGCCTTTAGCCTTGGTTATGGCTTGTATCTATTGTTCTCAGACAAGGCCTGGCTCAACTTGAATAAGTATTTACTACTGATCTGGACCGGTCCGCTGATCTATAGTCTGAGTAAATGGTTGGTAATTCCGGTACTGCTATTAATTTATGGTGGCGAAAAAATAAGCGAATGGCTGAAAGGAGAAAAGAACAGCAGTACTCTCGATTTAAAGACATTTAGAGCCAGGTTATTGTTTCTAATGCCCGATATAATTGGAGTTGCTTGTACCTTTTTTATTGTAGATATAGTCAGGGAATTCACCGTTTGGAAAAAGATTGTTTTAAATCCCGTAGGTCTTGGAGCGGTTGGTTTCTTCATCCTATTGTTCCTTGTTCTTAGATACAAGGAGAAAGCGGATAAATGAGGAGGATGCTCTGCTCAAATTATTAACGTAACAGGCAAAGGAAATACTGTCTCATGAAAAGTGAAAAAGGGAAAGCATAGACATTGTTTTCTGCTTTCCCTTCCTCTTATAATATGGATGATAGTTTCTAGTGAATGATCGTAAATAGTCTGGTGGAAACGAATCCGAACGGATCGGATAATTTAAGGAGATATGTGCCTTGTGGATACGACTGGGTAGCCAGTGTAAATTCATTTGCCGTTGCCCGAACCGCAGTGTTATCCGAGTGTATGAGTTTGCCAAAGACATCATACACATTCAGAATTAAATCACTCCCCGAATGATTATTTAATTTCAGCGTAAGCTTTTCATGAGAAGGATTAGGATAAATTGAAGTGATATAATCCGTTTTAGTTTCATTCAGTCCGGCACAGGATAATACTTTCGTAGCTTGAATATTTTTTACGGTACAACCGTTGTTATCCGTATAGCTATACTGTACGAGTATAGTGCCTAATCCCGCCTGACCGGGAGAAAATGAATTTCCATTCACGCCTAATCCTGAAAATGTTCCTCCTGAGGGACTACCTGTGAGGATGGCTGTAGATTGATTCTGGCAATAATTAGTATCTAAACCCGAAATACTCACTATAGGAGAAGAACCGCTAAGCACCACATGAACGGTATCCGAATTTCTGCATATGCCCTGCGTACCATCTACAGAAACGATATAAGTACCACTTTGAGAGATGGAGAGTTCGTTGGAAGTGTTGCCGGATACCTGTGCGCCATTGAAATACCAGGAATAAAATAAGCTATCACCAAAAGGTGTTTTTAATGTCGCCGAGTTACCGCAAAGATGAATCGTATCTTCATCCGCCAACCATGCTACAGGTATACAGGACGAAGTATCAGCAATTTTTCTAACCTGTCCATTGTATAAATTAGCCACATAAAGTTCACCTCGAAAATCCTGACCAAAGCAACTGATGCCTGCACCTGTCCAGGAGTTATTCGTTGCATGAATAAATTGATTTCCTGTTTTTTTAATCGTTCGGATACTGGGCACACAGAAGTCGGAGAAAAGATAATGTCCAAAAAGATTGGCATATTTAGATCCCCGGTAGACTTCCCCGCCGGTAACACTGCAATTGCCATTGGCATGCGCATACTCATGTACAGGCATAGTAAAAGCAGATGGAGCCTGACAGCCGGTAAGATTAAAGGCTACAGATGCCTCATAACAACGCCAGCCGTAGTTTTCTCCACCCGGTGATGATGCATCCTGATAGTTAATTTCTTCCCACACATTCTGTCCTACATCTCCCATCCAGAATCCTCCGGAGACCTTGTCGAAACAGGCTTTCCATGGATTTCTGAGACCGGAATTCCAAATCTCAGGAAGATAAGCACTGTTATTTATAAATGGATTATCCGGTGGAATGGCAAACAGGTTTCCATGGTTGACATCAATGCGTAAAGTTTTGCCTAGTCGGTCGAGTGTATTTTGTGAGTGGTTTTGCGGGTCATTGGCATTCCCTCCATCTCCCATCGGAATATATAAATAGCCATCCGGACCAAACATAAGATCTCCGCCATTGTGATTCGAATAAGGTTGGTTGATGGTCATCAAGACTATTTCGCTGGAAATAAGAGCACGGTTGGAATCGAGAGGGTCAACACTGAATCGGGCGATTCGGGTATGACCGGAATTATTGATATAGTTCACGTAAAAATGACCATTGGTTTTATAATCCGGATGAAAGGCTAATCCCAGGAGTCCCTGTTCATTTCCTGTAGAGAGTACTTGCGGATTGATGTCGAGAAAGGGAGTTGAGAGTAAAGTATCATTTAAAACAACGCGAATCCGTCCGTCCTGTTCAACAATGAATAGCCTGCTGTCATTGCAATGTGTTATATCAACCGGTTTCACCAGACCGCTAATAAATGGTATGGTATTCAACTGTGGATTTTGAGCAGATACAATTCCGCTGATCAATACCATCCATAGTAGTTTTATTGAATTTGACATTTTCCTTGGTTTTTTTCAATTTAACGAAATGCAAAAAAGGAAGGTTGCAGAAATCGTAGTTTTATGACACTTCGTTGCAGTTAAAATTGTGCAATATTTCGTTTGAATTTCTTTAGAAGACGCTGTTTACGAGTGTTATAACTAAATGCTATATTCTGAAACAGTGAACAAATTCTCCTGAAACTTACATCAGTGACGCCAACAACATTTCCATGAAACATTTTATTTCGATTTCAATTGTTCTTATTTTGTGGACGTGATAAAGTTTCGTCCCTATTTTATTGTACAGATGTTGAATTTCAAAAGTCTATGCCAACGCCATAAGTTTCGCATTGGAGTCGCCATTGCAATTTTGTTACTGGTGTCGGTTGGGCTCATCTACATCAGCAATGAAATCGTTGAAAAGAATACAGAGCAGTTCGTGTTCGATAAATTGCAGGAGATTCCCGAACATCAGGTAGGAATTGTATTGGGTACGAGCAGATATTTAACAAATGGTAAGCCTAACCCCTATTTTGTTTTTAGAATTCAAGCTGCAAAGGCTTTATTCTTTTCCGGAAAAATACATTATCTCATCCTGAGTGGAGATAATCGATTTTACTCCTATAATGAGCCGCGCGAGATGCGAAAGGATTTATTAAGAATGGGGATCCCCGACTCTGTCATCTTCATGGATTTTGCAGGATTCAGAACATTGGACAGTGTGGTACGCGGGAAACGGGTTTTTAAACTGAAGAAATTCACCATCATTTCTCAGGAGTTTCATAATCGGAGAGCTGTATATATCGCGCGTCATTTTGGAATTGATGCAATAGCTTTTAATGCGGCAGAACCCACTCCCCTGTTTTCTCTGCGCGTAAAGTCAAGAGAGTATCTTGCACGTGTAGCCATGATCTTTGACTTATATGTGCTCAACAGTGGTCCTCATTTTTTGGGTGATGAAAAATTACCGGAGGATGCTTATTCCGAATAAAATAAGAATAGAGAAGACTCGAATGGATTGGAATTTAATGTTGCAAAATATTTACAGGAACGCGGATGATGCGGATTTTCAGATGAACGCGGATTTTAATGGGGACCTGCGGTTTTTCAGATTTACGCGGATTTTAATAGGAGCCTGCGCGTTTGCGAATGAACCATTCCAGAGAGAGCAAGAGGACAATCAATGCGAAAATAATGGGGAGATTGAGTAATTCTTCAAGACGCTTATGCATAAAGGAGATGCTCTTCAAGTTTTCATTCTTTTTAATGGCAGCAACCAGATCATCCGTTTTGCCGGGGTAAAATACCGCAGCTCCTGTTTCCGCTGCAATAGCATTCAGCAACTGATGGTCGGCAATGGTAATTGCGGTTTCAATCTGCAAGGCACTTACACTAAATTCCCCTTGTTGTGATAAAATGCGATCATCCAGCTTCACCTCTGCTCTAAACTTATAATTTCCGATTGGAAAAACACCGGCATTCAATGTATACGTATTTTCTGATCTCGACATCGTAAATGGAAATTCCTTTCCTGCCTTATTGATAATTCTGAAATTGACTTCAGGAACAGATGTCAGTTGATCAGATTGATTGTAGAGTCTGGCGTCAAAGAGTAAAGGTTCGTTTTCCTTATAGTTGCTTTTCGAGAACACTCTGAAAGGACTTCTGTTTTCCTTTACTGCTAAATATTGAACGATTTTAAGAATCAATTCACGACTTAAATCATGGCTTTCGTTCTCATTAAAGTCATTTAACTTCCATCTCCAGATACCTTCACCTGCCAACACTGCTCTCTTTTGACCATTGACATCACTAAAGAATAGCAATGGCTGCCCTGAATTCACTGTCCCGATTTTTTGCTCGAGCAGGGTATAAATATTACTTTGAGCCTGATAAACACCAAAGGGGACTTTCAGTGGTGGCCATGTGCCGATGGCTGATTTTAATTCTTCGCTAACAACAAACAAACTGAAATTGTCGGCAAGTCGAGCCTGAACATCGTTTAATTGTTGATTGGACTGCGTCACCTTTACTCCCGACCCCGTAGCGTTGAAAGCATCGATGGCAGTTGATGCACCAAGGATATACCAACAGGAGATACCCGCAGTGTTAATTTTCTCAATCAGCTGTTGGCCATCAAACACATTTCCCGGAATATTATGCAAAATAATCAGATTGTATTCCGTGATCCCTCCTGTAAATGCAACTGCGCTTTCAGCTTTAATTTCATAATTCGGACTACTTTCAAGAGATTGCCGGATGGCAGAAATATCAGGATGAGGTGCAGCATAAAGAAGTAACACCTTTTGTTTTTCGGCGATGACTTCGATGAAAATATCCCGGCTATTGTTTACCTCTGTCAACTCCCCCTCTACTCCCGATAATTTAATTTTATAATGATGAATGCCTTTTGATTTTGCTTCCGGAAACAGGTTCACGATCGTATGGTAATTTTTACCGGTAATGTCCAGAGACCGTGTAAAGATGACTGTACTATCCTCTTCCACCGTTAAAGTCGTTTTACTTCCTGCTGCTTCTTTTGCATCTACAATAATTTCCAGGGGAAATGAATTGCCCAGAAAGGCTTCACGGTTATGGTTTACCGCTGAGATAAAAATATCTTTCCTGATAGTCGTATCTCCAATGGCAATGCTATAAATCGGGACTTTTAATCGGCTTGGACCATTCAGTGGACTTGAGCCATCGTTATAAAGACCATCTGTTGCTAAAATAATGGCTCCCACATTTCTATTATCAAATTGAACATCCAGATGTTTAAAGAGCCGACTGAAATTGGTGGATGCTTCACTGAAATTATACCTGGGTGAAGCTTCAACCTTATCCCCAAATGAAAAAAAGCGAACATCATAATCTGCAGAAAGCTTATCCCGCAAATTATTCATATCATTTTGAATCTCACCCTTAATGCGAATCGAATCCTTGCTATTCAGTATTGACCTGGATTCATCTAAAGCAACGATAACTATTGGCTTTTCAATATCGCGGCTCAGTGACCTGATCATCGGTCCCAGCAATAAGAAGCTGAGAAGGCTGACCAGCAGAAACCGGGAGAGCACCATAATTCGGGCGGTCCATACCGACATCTCACTCAATAGAGGTGATTTTCGATACATCAGCCAGGCATAAAGAGCACCGGCCAGCAAACAGAAAGTAATGTACCACCAGGGGTACGATATGATTAAGGATATTCCCACGCGGTGCAAAATTAAGGGAAAGATGGTCAATGAACCCTATCGATTTCAAAATGTGAAGGATTTTATAACTAATCGATTGTTTACGACTGAAAAGTTGATTTTGAGGTGAGTATCAGTGGTATGAGTAATGTGTGAAGTACTTTTTTGCACTGGAAAGAATTGGCATTTTTCATAAAATGGTGTATAAATGAACTTACTGGCATGATGTGTTTATCTTTGTTGCATGCTTGTAAAGGTTCAGGGGCTTGAAAAATCATACGGGAAGCTTAAGGTTTTGAAGGGGATTGATCTTGAGATCAGTCGGGGAGAAATAGTTTCAATAGTGGGTGCCTCCGGTGCCGGTAAGAGTACCCTGCTGCATATGATGGGCACTCTTGATTATCCCGATAAAGGTCAGATTTCAATTGGAGACCAGTCCATTCATCAGTTACGTGGAGATCACCTCGCGAAATTCAGGAACCGGCATATCGGTTTTATATTTCAATTCCATCAATTACTTCCGGAGTTTACAGCTTTAGAAAATGTTTGTATGCCCGCATTTATCGCAGGTCAATCCCTGGCCGATGCCTCGTCGAAGGCAAGGGAACTTTTATCTTTACTGAATCTGCGGGACAGAGAAGAACATAAGCCTTCGCAGCTCAGTGGTGGCGAGCAGCAACGCGTAGCCATTGCCCGTGCTTTGATCAATGATCCGGAGTTGATTCTGGCAGATGAACCCTCCGGAAACCTCGATTCTGTCAATGCAAGATCATTGCATGAACTTTTTTTAGAGATCAGAACAAAATTGAGCAAAACGATCGTTATTGTAACGCATAATGAAGAGTTGGCAGAAATGGCTGATCGCCGACTGGTAATGTCAGACGGAAAGATTCTCCTCTAATTGAATTTTTTGATCTTTTTCTACTTAGCTTTTCAATGGATTTCAGTTTATAAATCCCCGTAATTTACATGTAAATAATCGTTCAATAGTTAGATTAATTTTTAATCCGTCGAACCACTGCAGTAGAAAGAAAGGATAGCAGTTTTAGTGAATACCACTACCCACTCTGAATTCAGAAGAATTTTATTGGCAAATTCCTTCAAATGAATCAGGAATTGAAATTTAATCTCAATAAAACATTCATCAACTCATCAATTCAATAATTCAATAATTCATCAATTGGCCCTCAATCCGCCAGATGAATGATCAACATAGGAATATCAGTTTTATAAGATACCCTCTTGGTTATGCTTGGATTGGCAAGTGCAGATAAAAATTTTCGGTGATGCGTTGCCAGGGCCAAACAATCCGCTTTTTCATTTTTAAGGAAGAAACTGATGCCGTCGGCAATATTCAGGTCTGTGCATACATATCCCCGCATTTTAGGATATTGAACAAACTGTTTAATCCGGTGTGTGACCCGGGTAAGGTCGGTTTCATCATGAATGAGATTCTTATTATCGACATTTAAAAGATAATTTCAGATTTGAACATCTGACCAAAACTGACAACCTGATTAGAAGCGATGAGGTTTTCATCACTGAGGTCGGTACTGAAAACGATTTTCTTGAAGCCATTGAATTTTGCCTTTTGCGGAATGAGCATCACTTTACAAGGGGCTTCACGTATCACTCTCGAGGCGTTACTTCCAATCAGAAACCGTTGAACCTGCGTAGATGCTGTTGTGGCCATCACGATCATATCCACCTTTTTTTCTGTAGCAATTTCCACTGTTCTTGAAGAGGGCAAGCCTTGTTGCAGAATAAGTTCAAACTGCACATCCTTGACATGCTCCAGCATTTTGGTATAAAATTTTTTGAGTTGCTTAAATGCGGATTCACGTAATAATTCAAAATCAAGTTGCACACTCGAAACGGTTACATCCGTATAGATCACAGGAGTTTCGTAGGCATGCATTAAAATGATCTTACTTTTAAAGGTGCGGGCTATTTCTACAGCATATTTTACTGCATTCTCTGAACTTTTCGAGAAATCAGTAGGACATAAGATAGTTTTCATGGTGATTGGTTTTATGGATGATTAGAATTTAAGAATGCAATTTATGCTTTTTATTTTGCATGAGGTTATGGGTGTTCCAGTCAATTTTTTTACGAATTCAGCTTTTCGGTAACTACAGTCATGCACCGAGCAAATATTACAGGGTATTTGCTGGCAGGGGTCGGTATGTACAAAGAGTTCTACATGATTGTTGAAGTCGCGGTTGAGATCACTTTCCAGGATTTTAATATGACGATGAACTTCATCCAATGTATAATAAAAAGGTAAAGTCAAATGACAGTCCACATGCAAATAATGTCCGAATTTTTGTAATCGCAGGTTGTGAACATCAATCCATGCATCATTTCTGTACAATTGCAACGAATGAGATAGTTTTTCAATAGTGGTAATATCGGCTTTATCGAGAAGTCGGTCAATCGATTCTTTTATCAATTGAAATCCACTGAACATTATATGCAATGCCAATAAAATGGCAAGTAAAGGATCTACCCAAATCCATCCTGTCAATTTAAAGAGTAAAAGTCCTGCCAGCAAACCAATGCTGGTTAAGGCATCCGTTCTGAAATGCTGACCATCCGCTTTAAGAGAAAGCGATTGGAATTCGTCGCCTTTCCTGCGCAGAAAAGCACCGGTATACCACATTGCAATCGCCGAGACGGCCGTTAATATCAAACCTAAATCTACATCTTTCAATGGAGCCGGTTGAATCAGATCCAGAATGGATTGATAAATAATAAAGATTCCCGTTCCAAAGATTAAGGCTCCTTCAAATCCCACTGTTAGGTATTCCACTTTTCCATGTCCGTAGGGATGATCCTGATCCTTTAATTTGGAAGCATAGATTAAACTGTATAAGGTGAAAATGCTGGTGGCAATATTTATTAATGATTCTAAGGCATCGCTAAGGATAGCTTGAGAACCTGAACTGTACCATGCCAAAAATTTGACAAACATGATAAGGACTGAGAAAAAAAGTACCCATTTCACCGCCGATAATTTTGAACGTATATCAATCTGGTTGTTCTTCCTCATAACATTCCATGTGAATTAGAAAAAGTCAGAAATGAAGAGGAACCCACTTTACATACCTGCTTGAAAATCCCACCGGTTATTATCATGAATTCAATACCGGAAAATGGTGAATTATTGATTTTCATAACTGTTTCAAAATAACAAATGATCAAGTGAAAGTAAGTCTGCGCCTTCCGGAAGAAGCAATAGTACGGACAATAAAACTAAACGGGGAAATACAAGTTTCATATCCCATACCGGTTCCAGTATACTCATCCCAAAGATGACAATAATTATATCTATCCCTAAAAGATAAATGGCAGGATAAGTCAGGAAGCCAACAATTAATAGTAATCCTCCAACTAATTCTAGCCATGAAGTAAGATAGGAAACTAATTTCACACTAAAAGCCGGAAAACCTTTAGCCCTGTAGCTGGGCCCTACCGTATTAATGACACCTTGTATACCAATATTGAATACTTTGTCATAACCCTGAAAAAAAAACAAAATTCCCGTAACCACTCTGATAAAGAAGGACAGAAATACGAGAGGGTCTATTAAATTTTCTATCATTGATACAGCTTTAGAACGGAACGAAAGTAATTAAAGAATTTCAACTACTGAAAAAAACGAAGGCTGTCTCAAAAAATGGAAACAGCCTTCGTTTAGCTAATGGATTATGAGACTTTTATTTTCTTAGTAGCAGAATTTTCAGTTACTTCTTTCTTTGGAAGGTCAACTTTCAATACACCGTCTACATAAGTAGCCATAATTTTATCCTGATTTACATGTTCAGGTAAATTAAATGACCTGCTGAAAGAAGAGTAATTGTATTCTCTTCGGGAATATTCTTTATCTTCTTTCTTGGTTTCCGTTTCTTTTTCGCTTGATATGGTAATGATGTCTCCATCCACTTTTATTGTAAAATCATCCTTTTTCAAGCCCGGAGCAGCTAGCTCTACATGATAAGCACTGTTCGTTTCAGTAATGTTTACTCCCGGAATGGTATCAACAAATTCTTTCCCAAACCAGTCTCCCATTTCTTTTTTGAAGAAAGGATCGAACATGCCTGAAATACTTGCCGGTTTAATTTTACCGGAATTGGTTTTAAATAATGTTGTCATGATGATTGGTTTTATTAATGTTACAATTGTAAAGGTATCCGCAAGTAGTCATAAAATGAATGATGGAAATTCGCTCAGAAAATGATCTAAATCAGGATGCGGCTATTCTGCAAAATTCCATTGAGATTTGTTGTTGCAAAAATCAGATAGTTGAATTGAAATCGTGTGAGGGCCGGTTTCCTTCCTGTTTCGAAGCCATCGTATTTTATTTGATTTGCTGTCATAAGAGGTCAGCCTCCATTTCCCGTTGACTTCAACGCTGATTCCATTTATACCGGATAGATCATCACGAATGGTGCAGGCAGCATATTCTTTACCATCAATGGTATCCGTTTCAAAAAAGAATTTGTCAATATCCGGTGGTAAAGTGTCTGCTACTACAGCGAAGTATCCGCCATTTCTGAAAACACCCCTGATAAAGCTTTGATTTATTGAATCAGGTATCGAAACCTCTAGCCGCTGGTAATTTTTATCCATGCGAATCAACACTGCTTTTTCGTATTGATAGTGTTGTTCTGATTTTAGCGGAATCCGGATTGTTCCCGGTTTATGCAGAGAGACTTCCATTTCCTGCAAGACAGGAAAGATATCCGAAATGAAAGAGTCGGAGGAGATTTTGGGAAGCTGATTCCGGCAAACGTTTTGATAGAGCGATTTTACCGGAAGATACACGCTCAACCCATTATCGAACCATTTTTCCCATTTCTTGTCGAAAGGAATTATTTCATCCGGGCAGATAGTTCCCAATGCACTGCTATCTCTCACTCTTACTATATCTACTTTTATTTTAGATAGGTTCCCTGAAAAATCACTGATTTCAATGTCGATCGTCTGTTTCAAAGAATCTTTCATTACAATAGCACCATCTCCGGCATATTTAAAAATGGAACAGGAGTCGCCGGGAAGTTTGTATAGTCGATGTGTTCGTTTCTGTCCAAAACCTGTTTTGAGCAGATCTGCGTGAGCGTTAGCGTATCTGGTTTCATTAAAATTGAAACGATCAAAATTGAATTGAAAAAGTACGGAATCTTTCTCTCGCAGAAGTCCGGAATAAATTCCCAGTCTATTTGGAGGCTCCGGATCTGTGGTCAACAGGCCAAGAAATATACTGTCCCGATAAGCTGGAATACTATAAGTGCTATCGAAACCCGGTATGATATTAATGACCGTATCAAGGATGTAATTATTTGAAATTAAATAATATATAAGTAGTTTTTCCAAAGTTGGAGGTAGAGTGTCTGAAGATGCATGTATATAGCATAATGGATTTATAGGCTCCTGACTGTGGAGATCACGTATTTCGAAGTGCAGATGAGGAGCCTGACTGGAGCCAGAGTTTCCGCTGATGGCAATCAAATCACCCTGCTTAAAGTTAAAGCGTCCCGAATCCGGAAAAAGTTCTACTTCAAAATTCTCCGTCGCATATTGCGCAGAATCGATATAGGCACCAAGCACCGGATCAAAATGATGCAAATGTGCATAAACGGTTGTATATCCCTGTAAATGATCTAAATAAACAACGTTTCCAAATCCGGTCGCACTTACTTTTATTCGGGATACCCACCCGCCCATCGCCGCTCTTACTTCTGCCCCCTCTTTCCCATCGGTTCTGAAATCAAGTCCGGAATGAAAGTGATTTGCACGAAGTTCCCCGAACGTACCGGATAGCTGAAAAGGCGTATCCACCGGGGCGATAAACTTCTCCTGGCCAAAACCAGATAAAGAAATAAAAATGAAAAAAACGGGAAAAACGATAGATTTTAGTGCAGCCGGCATAACTACAAAAGTAGTCGGTTTCATTTTCGATTGAAACTTTAGATGAATACAGAGATGTTTTAATTTTAAATTGCTTTATCAATAAGATTAAGTTATCTTTGTCATGCATTCACTTTCAAATCATTATGTCTGACACTAAGGAACTTATTCTGGTATTAAAGCAAGAACTGAAGCGCGCTTTGGAAAGACATAACACCCTCAAGAAGGATTTGATTGCAGAAAAAGAAAAACATCAACAGTTGTACGTTGAAAAACAAAAGGTAGAAGAAGAAGTAAAAGACCTGCAAGAACAGGTTAAAACTATTAAATTAGCGCAGGCAATTAACGGTAGTGACGACCAGTCTACCCGGGAATTAAAAAATCAAATCAACCGTTACATACGGGAAATTGATAAATGCCTTAACCTTATCAATCGCGATTGAAGCCGTGAATAAAACAGATTCCATTAAAATAGAAATAGCCAACAGAACTTATCCTCTGAAGGTTAGTGCAGATCAGGTAGCTATTATCGAAAAAGCTGCATTGGTGGTAAATGAACGGCTCAAAGAATATGAAATAGCCTTTGGTGTACGCGACTTGCAGGATTTGCTTGCAATGTGCGCCTTACACATGGCCGCTGAGCAACTTGGTTTTCAAAAAAACCGGGAATTGCAGGAAGATGAAATTAATAAAGAGTTGCGTTCGATAACCGAATTGATAAAAGCCTTCGAATAGAAGGATTGACGTTCTTAAAGATATAAAAGGGTAATCCTCTTCTGCAAAGAAGAATCAGAACCCGCATTCGTACTGGTCGGCGATGTAAACTCAACATACATCCACTAGGAGAAAGACTCAGGCTGCCAAGAGCAAGTCCCGCCCGACGGGAAAGCACAAATCAGCCGGCTGACTCCGACCCTGTCTATAGGGGTTTACTCGCACAGTACGAATGCGGGTTTATTATTTTATTGAATTCATCCATGAATCCATTGAATCAATAGAAAATAGGCAAAATAGATCAACGCCCGGAAAAATAGAATTGTATAACCTAAACATATAAATTACATAAACTCACACTATAAATGGATATTACATACATCATAATAGCAGCGATCGCGGGATTGCTCATTGGAGGTTTGATTACCTTTCTGATCACCAGGAAGAACAATCAAACCCTCGTTGCAGCGGCCGAAGAAAAAGCTTCTGCTATCCTAAAAGAAGCACAGTCAAAAGGAGATCTTCTTCTTAAAGATAAAACTTTAGAAGCCAAGGATCGCTTTCTTCAAATGAAAACAGAGCATGAAAAACACATCTCTGAAAAGGACAAGAATATTCAGCAGGCCGAAAATAGAATTAAGCAAAAAGAAACCACCCTCAATCAGCAAATCGAACAAAGCAAACGCAAGCAAACGGAAATTGAAACTTTACAAAATAATTTGAATGCGCAACTGGAGATCGTTGACAGACGGAAGGAGGAGTTGGACAAGGCACATCACAAGCAAGTTCAGGCTTTAGAAAAAATTGCGGGATTATCGGCGGAGGATGCTAAATCGCAATTGGTAGAAGCTCTTAAGGCAGAAGCGAAAACAGGTGCAATGCAGTTCATCAAGGAAACGATGGACGAAGCTAAACTTACTGCCAGCAAAGAAGCAAAGAAGATTGTCATTCAAACCATCCAACGTGTCGCCACTGAACATGCCATTGAAAATGCAGTTACCGTTTTCCATATTGATAACGATGAAGTTAAAGGTCGTGTGATTGGTCGTGAAGGTAGAAATATTCGTGCCTTAGAAGCCGCAACAGGAATTGAGATTATCGTTGATGATACGCCTGAAGCGATTATTCTTTCCGGCTTTGATCCGGTGCGCAGGGAATTGGCACGTCTGGCATTGCATCAATTGGTATCTGATGGACGAATCCATCCGGCGCGTATCGAGGAAGTAGTAACAAAAGTAAAGCGTCAATTGGATGAAGAAATAGTTGAAACCGGTAAGCGTACTGCTATTGATTTGGGTATACATGGTCTTGCTCCCGAGTTGATTCGTATGGTAGGTAGAATGAAATACCGTTCTTCTTATGGTCAAAATCTCCTGCAACATTCCCGCGAAGTAGCGAACCTTTGTGCACTGATGGCCGCTGAACTGGGTCTGAATGTGAAGTTGGCAAAACGTGCCGGACTCCTGCATGACATCGGTAAAGTAGCCGAAGAAGATATGGAATTGCCACACGCTATTGCCGGTATGAAGATGGCAGAGCGGTCGAAGGAAAACCCCGAAGTCGTGAATGCCATCGGTGCTCACCATGATGAAATAGAAATGACCAGCATCCTCTCTCCTATCATTCAGGTTTGTGATGCCATCAGCGGTGCCCGTCCCGGTGCCCGTCGTGAAATTGTAGAGCAGTATATGAAGCGTTTGAAGGAGATGGAAAATGTGGCGCAATCCTATAAAGGAGTTGAAAAAGCATTTGCTATTCAAGCCGGCCGTGAGTTGCGTGTGATTGTAGAAAGTGAAAAACTGGATGACAAGCAAACGGAACAGCTATCCTTTGATATTGCCAATAAAATTCAAACGGAAATGACCTATCCCGGACAAGTTAAAGTGACGGTGATTCGTGAAACCAGGGCCGTGAATTACGCTAAATAACAAGGAATGAGCAATTGCACTATGCGTAGATGAAAGGTCTGTTCAGCAAGCGGTCGGGATTTGTAAAAAACGTTACCACCCTTGTAACGGGTACTGCAATTGCTCAATTCATAAATATCCTCAGCACTCCCCTGCTGACCAGAATATATTCGCCGGAGGAATTTGCTGTTTTTCAAATATTTTACTCAATCGCTGCTATCTTTTCTGTGATTGCTACGTTGCGTTATGAATTGGCCATTATGGCTCCCGAAAATGAAGAGGAGGCGCTCGATCTGGTGAGCATCTCCTTTTATGCTTCTGTGGGCATCGCTACATTGTCCTTATTGATCTTAATCCTTTGGAAGGGCTTTTTTACTGGTAAAAGCGATACTGTTTTCAATGATTGGTTTTTTCTGATGCCACTATACATTGTTTTTGCAGGTCTGATGCAGAGCCTGAATATACTTTCCTTAAGAAGAAAAACTTTCCGAAGAAATCTTTTCGCCCGCGTAGGTACAGCCTTTGTATCGGCAATCACCGGTGTTCTGCTGGGATGGAAAGGGTTCAAACCTTCGGGTCTGATTATTGGTTCCACTTCGGGACAAATGACAGGATTCTTACTGTTATTTCATGCAGTTCCGGGAATTGTCATTCGTCCTTTTTCACGTTTTCAGGAGATGAAATCTGCTATTCGAATTCATAAAAATTACCCTGTTTACAACGCGCCTCATGCCTTGATCGATACTTTTCAGGATCAGGGTATCGTGCTGCTGTTGAATTATTATTTTTTACCGGCTATCGTTTCATTTTATGGTCAGGCGTTTCGGATATTGAAGGCGCCTATCGGATTCATCGGATCTGCCATTTATCAGGTAATGTTTCCAAAATTCACGGAAATGAGTCGTGAAGGCAGAGATATGCGTCCGTACGTGAAGCGGCTTTATATCCAGATGTTCCTTTTCGGACTCCCTGTTTTTACCATTTTATGGCTCTATGCTGAGCCGATTTTTGCCTGGTTTTTCGGTCCGGGATGGGAAGAAGCCGGGACGATTGCGGGAATAATGGCGCCCTGGCTGATGCTCAACTTCATTGTGAGTCCGGTTTCCTGTTTCGCATTGATCAGAAATCGTCAGCGGAAAGCCGCAATAATTACTATTATTGAAGTAATACTACGGATTACAGCCATCGTGATTGGCGGCTATTTCGGCAGTTATAAACTTGGTTTCACTTTGCTGACACTGGCCGGAAGTCTGGTGATGATCTATGCCATGGTTTGGTATTATCGCCTCTCGGCACCTTTGATGGAGAAAAGATAGAGTGATAAAGTTTTGATCAGCTATCTTCGTGCCTGCATTTGATGCGGAATGAAGAAGCTCCTCCACATAGTAAGAACCATCCAAAAGCTGCCGCATGCGGAGATAAAGATCGATAAGCAGGCAGAGGAAGGAAAGAGGATGTTCAGTTACTATACAAAAAGGCATCCCCGGTTTTTTGTGATCAGGAATAAAACCATTGGAGTTGCTTTGTTGCCGTTATTGTCTTTCGATTCTTTTGAGAATTATCTGTCTTCCGTTTCCGGAAAGAATTCAGCAGCCTATTATGCCAGAAAAGCAGAAAAAAATGGCTATGCGTTCAGAAAAATAGACCCTGATGTTTATGCAGATGCCATCCATCAGATTCATACTTCTTCTAACACCCGTCAGGGAAAATCGCTCACAGGAACCTATTTGAAACCCTTGCTTGCTTATCCAAAGAATGAAGTGAATACGTATTTTGGATTGTTTAAAGGAGAAGAATTGGTGGCTTACTTATGGTTGGTAAGAAGCGGGGAACTGATCACCTTTAACCGATTGATGGGACATGCTGATTATTTAAAAGATGGAATCATGTTTATGCTCGTGATGAAAGGTGTGGAACAAATTTTCACTTTGCCTGATCGCCCTGCTTATATCATGTACGATACTTTGCTCGGTGCGTCGTAAGGCCTGGGTCTATTTAAAAAGCGATTAGGATTTAAGCCCTATAAAGTCAAATGGAAAGCCTGAACTGATGGGAATTGCGCAACGTTTGTACTCTGATTTCCTCCTTCCTTCAAGGATGGATGAATACCGTCGTTTGATCGAACGGGCACTGGAAAAGAACTATATTCACTTGACGCTTCTGGAATATTTTTCATTGTTGAAAGAAAGTAAAATTGATCCTGACCTGAAGTACTTCCTTCACCGGCATGATATCGACACCGATCCGGATACCGCCCGTGCATTCTTCGAAATTGAGATGGAATTGGGTGTAAAAACCAGTTATTATTTCCGCTTAAAAACGATGGATATTGATCTGTATCGTGAAATGGTTGATCAGGGGTATGAAGCAGGATATCATTATGAAGAGCTTTCAGATTTTTGTAAAAAGAATGGAATTAAACAAAAGGAAAATGTGCAATTGAGATTTTCGGAAATCAGAGAATTATTTAAAAAGAATGTCAGAGCAATTGAAGAGAAGACCGGAAAAAAAATCAGAAGTGTAGCTGCACATGGCGATTTCGTGAATAGAAAATTATCCTTGCCTAATTTCTCGTTCGTCAATGAGGAATTACTCCTTGAACTGAAAATTGAATTAGAATGTTATCATCCGATGCTGATTCATTCTTTGAATTTTATTGGATCGGATACGCACTATCCACGTTTTTATACGCCCTCAAGTCCGTTTGAAGCCATAGAAAAGAATATTCCTGTCATTTATCTGCTCAGTCATCCCAGACATTGGCGTAGAAATATATTACTGAATTTAGCCGACGATGTACAACGATTCAAGGAAGGAGTTTTATTCAATTAAACATAAAAATGCTCAAAGAACTAATCATCAGAAAATTGTCGTCATGGATTCGTCCGGTGATGATTGGCGGCTATAAGAATAGCGACGGTAGTTTTCGAAAACAAGTTCGAATGGGTAGCTCAACTACGATTATTCGCCCTGAAAAACTGGATCTGCAAGACCATGTTTTCATTGGTCAGTATAATTTTCTGGATGCCAGCAATGCATTGCATATTGGTGAAGGTTGTCAGATTACGAATTATGTAAGTATACTGACACATAGCAGTCATATCTCTATTCGCCTTTATGGACGCAGTTATGTGGATGTTCCTGAAACCGAAAAACTGGGATATAAAAGAGGAGCTGTAACGATTGGCGACTATACTTTTATCGGTCCTCATGTGGTCATTATGCCCGGCTCAAGGATTGGGAAAGGTTGCATCATCAGTGCTTTTAGCTATTTGGATGGAGAGTTCCCGGATTTTTCGGTAATTGCCGGACAGCCTGCTCAGGTAATAAAAGATACACGATCCATGGACGAATCCTTCCTGAATGATCACCCGGAGTTGATGCAGAATTATAAGGAATGGGTAAACAGAAAGTCAATTTAAAGAATGAAGAAGAGCGGTAGACGGAAATTGGTCTTGGTAGGTACAGGAGTCGTTCATACATTCAAGTACCTGGATTTGATCGCTTCGTATTTTGATGAGATTTTATTGATCACTGATAAACCGAAACCGGATTTGAAAGTGAAACAAGTAACTTTTGATTTTTCCCTACGATCTCCTCTACAGATAACGGCTAAAATTAATAAATTACGGACTGCAATAGAAGATTTTAATCCCGACATTGTTCACGTGCATCAGGCCAACAGTTGTGCTTTTTATACGATAAAAGCTTGTAATAAAAAATATCCACTCGTAGTTACAGCCTGGGGAAGTGATATTTTATCGACACCTTCAAAGGGATTTTTGTATCGAAAAATGTTAAAATATATTTTGAAAAACGCAGATTGTTTTACCTCGGATGCTTTGTTTATGGCCAATGAGATGCGAAGGATGGCAGGAAAGAAGCATCTGGAGATTCTTGTGGCAAACTTTGGAATTGATATCACTCCTACTCCTTTGGAGAAAGAAGATTTAATTTATTCCAACAGGCAGTTGACTGCATTGTACCGTATAGATAAAATCATAGCATTATTCAAAGAGTTTGTTTCATCTGATGGCAAGCATCGACATTGGAAATTGGCTATTGCCGCCACCGGTCCTGAAGAAAGCAAACTACGTGATATCGTTAAAAAAAATCACCTCGAGGACAGCGTTCAATTTTATGGATGGGTAGATAAAGTCATGAATTCTAATTTATATGCTAAGGCAAAGATCTATATTTCCATACCGGAAAGTGATGCAACATCTATTTCGTTATTGGAAGCGATGGCATCGGGATGTTTGCCGGTGGTTTCAGATCTGCCTGCTAACAGAGAGTGGATCAGGGATGGGGTGAATGGAATAATTTATAAGGAGGGGCTTGAGAATCCATTTTTAAGAGCATTGGCAATAGATGCAGGAACCGCAACAGCTATGAATAAAGAGATCATCGATACGGAAGGAACGAAGGAAGCCAACAAAGAGAAGTTCATTGCTATGTACGAAAATATGCTGAATGGGAAGTAAGATTTGTCATATCACCACTGTGCATAAACCATTCGATAACCGGATATTTTTTAAGGAATGTATTTCACTCCGGGAAGCCGGGTATGTGGTGACTTTGCTTTGTGCCCGGGCGACCACACAAACCAGAGACGGGATTACCATCATCGGCTTTCCAGGACATACCGGCAGAATCAAAAGGTTTTTTCGGACTTCATTCATTGATGTTTATCGGGAAGCCATAAAGGTGAATGCTTCCATTTACCACTTGCATGATCCGGAGCTGATCTGGATGGGATTGCGTTTGAAGATGGCGGGTAAAAAAGTAATTATGGATCTGCATGAAAATAATGCTGCTGCGATCTTGTCACGACCTTATGTGAAATCTGCCTTCCTGAAAAAGTTTCTTTCGATCGCAATTAAGAAAGTGGAAGGATGGCTTCTCCCCTATTTTGATGCTATCGTCACGGCACGACCGGATATATCAGCACTTTTTCCAAAACTTCATCCGGTGACTTTAAGGAATTTTCCGGTCTTACCCGATTATGATTCCATTCCGGTTTCCACGATAGTAAAAACGAAGCCATCGTTGATTTATGTGGGAGGTGCCAGTGTCATCAGAGGTACGAAAGAGTTGATAGCTGCCATGGAATATTGTCCGGAAGCCGAGCTCTGGATCCTCGGACCATTTGAATCCGAAACGTTCCAAAGAGCATGCGAAAATTTGGCAGGATGGAAACATGTAAGGTATTTAGGAGTGGTAGAAGCAACGGAAATTTTCTCGTATATTAAAGCTGCTGATATAGGTATTATCACTTTCCTGCCTTTCCCCAATCACATTACTACTTTAGCAACAAAGCCATTTGAATATATGGCTTGTGGTCTGCCTATGATCATGAGTGATTTCCCTTATTGGAGAGCATTCTTTGGCGATAGTTCGCTGTATACTGATCCCGCAGATCCGAAAGCAATTGCCAACAGTATCCATCGATTATTGAATGATAACGAATTGCGAGAGAATATGAGAGAGAAAAATTTGAGACTGGCCCGGGAGGAATTTAACTGGCAGACAGAAAAGAAAGGACTATTGAAAGTATATGAAAATTTAGAGCTGGAATTGCGAAAATCTCCGGGAGTTAAAGTATAGAACACGAAGCATGAAAATATTTACTATCGTTGGCGCACGTCCGCAATTTGTTAAAGCTGCAGTGGTGAGCAGAGCTTTTGCAAATTATGACGAGATTGAAGAACAAATTATTCATACCGGTCAGCATCATGATCAGAATATGTCTGATATTTTCTTTGAAGAGATGGAAATTCCGCGTCCCGCCTATAATTTGGGAATACACGGAAAGGGACATGGAGCCATGACGGGACAGATGCTGGAGGGACTGGAAGGGCTATTCATGCGACATCAGCCGGATTTGGTCATCGTATATGGCGATACGAATTCGACACTTGCCGGAGCATTGGCTGCCACAAAATTGCACATTCCCATTGCCCATATAGAAGCCGGACTACGTTCCTTCAATATGCAGATGCCGGAGGAAGTGAATCGTATTTTAACCGATCGCGTTTCTAACTTTTTGTTTTGTCCGACAGATGCAGCCATTGAAAATCTCAGTAAGGAAGGCTATCCATTCGGAAATATGAAAGTTGTTTTATCCGGCGATGTGATGCAGGATGCAGCGATGTACTACGCCGGGAAGTCCGCTTTACATTCAACAATAATTAAAGATCTCAACCTGAGTAAATTTATTCTATGCACCTTGCACCGTGCAGAAAATACAGATGATGAAGGGCGATTGTCCTCCATCATGAATGCGCTCTCTCAGATAAATAATGAGATTCCTGTGGTGCTTCCATTACATCCCCGAACAAAAAAAATAATAGCAGAGCGGGGAATTAAAACGGATGTTCATATCATAAATCCGGTAGGCTATTTTGATATGCTGGAATTGATAAAGCACTCCTCACTGGTAATGACGGATAGTGGCGGCTTACAAAAAGAAGCCTATTTTTTTCAGAAACACTGTGTCACTCTGCGTGAAGAGACGGAGTGGATTGAATTGGTGAACGGAGGATTCAATCAGCTGGCAGGAGCAGCAGCAAATTCAATTCTCGAAGCTTACCATCTCATGAAAGATAAAGTATCTGATTTTACAGTGGAATTATACGGTGGCGGACATGCTGCTCATCGCATTGCAAAAGAAATAATCAGCTAGTATTGTGCGCATATTGATCCTCACCCAATATTATCCGCCGGAAACGGGAGCCCCTCAAAACAGGCTGAGCGGATTGGCGCGTGAATTAAAAGCAGTTGGTCATGAAGTTTCAGTGTTGACAGCAATGCCCAATTATCCGGCAATGGAGGTGCATCCGAACTACAGAGGGAAGTGGTTTTTCAAAGAAGAAATAGAAGGAATAGCCGTTTTCCGATCCTGGATCTATGTCAGTAAGAGCAGAAGTATCGTCTCCAGATTAATGAATTATTTTTCATTTACTTTCTCGTCGATTCTCACCTCATCACGTATTCATGGAGAGATGGATGTGGTGATGTGCGAGTCTCCCCCGCTTTTTCTTGGAATCAGTGGGTGGTGGATCAGCAAGAGGAAGAAAGCGAAATTGGTATTTAATGTAAGTGATCTCTGGCCGGAGTCGGCGGAAAAGCTGGGCGTCATCACCAATCGTTTTTTTCTGAGGATGGCCACTCGGTCTGGAGGAATTCCTTTATAGGAAATCGTTCATGGTGACCGGGCAAACACAAGGCATCGTAAAAAATATTAAAGCCCGGTTTCCTGAAAAGACGGTGCACTGGTTACCCAATGGTGTAGATGATTCTATTTTCAATGCAGTTCCTGATCAAAATAAAAGAGCTGCGTTGGGTTTTTCTGAAGATGATTTTCTGGTCTTGTATGCCGGTATTATCGGACTCGCGCAAGGCTTAGATATCATTCTGGATACGGCAGCAAAAGTTCCTCCGGAGCTGAAAATTAAATTCCTGTTGCTGGGTGAAGGACCGGAGAAGGAAAGACTTGTGCTGCGGAAGAAGAATGAGAAATCAGACAATGTTATTTTTATTGATCTGGTATCCAGAGAAGAGGTCCCCTCCATAGTACAGGCTATCGATGCCGCGGTAATTCCCTTGAAGAAAATGGATTTGTTTTTAGGAGCAATTCCCTCTAAAATCTTTGAAAATCTGGCATTGAAAAAGCCTATCGTCCTCGCCGTTGATGGTGAAGCCAGACAGCTTTTCATTGAAGAGGGAAAATGTGGAATTTACTGCGAACCGGAAAACGCGGACGCCATGACTCAGGCGGTGATACATTTAGCCACACATCCGGCAGAAGCCAAACAAATGGGTGAAAACGGACGCGTGTATGTAGAGCAGTATTTCCTGCGACGGAATATTTGCGCTGACTGGCTGAAGGCAATGGACCAAATTTCGAAAGAATCATAATCATGATGAACGACAAGCAAACTGAAAAGTGGTTAGGGTACTTATTGAGTACAGCTGCTTTTTGTTTGCCGTTAGTTCAGACGGTTTCAATTGTATGTTTTATTTTGATAATGATCATTAGACTAAGTTCAAAAAATGAACGAGGAATCATCTCAGGTAATTTTTTTAAATCTCCATTATTCTGGGGATTACCTTTACTTTATTTATGGCACCTTGTCGGTTTAATATGGACAGAAAATTTTAAATATGCCGGACTTGACTTAGAAATAAAAGCCGCATTCCTGCTATTGCCACTATTTATTGGCACCTTAGTTATTTCAGAAAGGAATTATCGAACCACCCTCTGCGGATTCATTGCCGGTTGCCTGACCGCTAGTCTCATTTTACTCGTTCATGCCGCTCTGAAATTCAATGAAACCGGATTACATACTGCCTTTTTCTACATTGATTACAGCTCGCTGTTAATGCATCCTACTTATATCTCCATGTATCTGAATATGGCGATTTTATTCCTGTTTCATTTGATGAATGGTTCAACGGAGAATTGGAATCTGAAATTTTATAGTGCCGGAATTCTCTTCTTTTTTATTCAATTATTACTCTTATCGGCTCGAACGGCTCAGGCGGTAGCTTTATTGACCTTCGTCGTGGCAGCATTCCTGTATTTGCGAAAGGGTGAGCTACTTCGATTAAAAAGACTTCACAGTATTGTCATTTTATGCTTCACCCTCCTCTCCTATTTTGCCCTGCAGAGTATCAACAATCGTTTCAACCAGGTAGAAAATGCAATGACCACTACCATTATCAGGGATAATACAGTTTCGGAATACAACAGTACCACCGGAAGACTGGAAATCTGGAGAGAGAGTATGGAAATCCTACGTGACAACTGGCTGTTCGGAACAGGCACGGGCGATGTAAAAGATGAATTGATTAAGACCTATGAAAAGCATCAATTCAGTTATGCCTTAGATAAAAAACTCAATGCACATAATCAGTTCCTCCAGGTATGGCTGGCACTTGGAATTGTTGGACTTTTTCTATTGATGGGAATAGTAGCTTTTCCTTTCTTTAAATGGAATTCCTCAGAACAGCCTTTGTTTGCCTTGTTTTCCAGTGTTATCTTACTTAACGCAATGACAGAGTCTATTTTAGAGGTACAGAAAGGAGTGATGTTTTTTTGCTTTGTTTATTGTATCCTTGCAGTGAAAGCAAAGTTTTAAGTATTTACAAATTTTCAACAAATAATTAGGATTTAATTGTCATCCTTATTAATTTTGACTCAATGGGAACAGAATCTATTAGACTTGAATTGATTGATTGGTTGAAAAGGTTAGATGATGAAAGTATTTTAGCATCATTGCTTCAATTTAAAAAATCGGCAGAGTCCGGTGATTGGTCGGATAATCTTTCTGCAGATCAGGTAGAATCTTTAAAAAGAGGGCTATCTGATGCTGAAAACAATAATATGATGACTAGTCAGGATTTCTGGACTTCCTATGGGAGAAAGGTATAAAGTTTTTTGGACCAGTGAGGCGAAAAGTCAAACCGACCAAATTCTAAAGCATCTTTTGAACAACTGGAGTGAAAAGGAATGTAAAGATTTTTTAGACCTGTTGTATCATTTTGAGATTACCATTTCTTTATTTCCTAAGTCCTTTAAGCTTTCGAAAAAGTATAAAGATTGCCGGCTTGGCTTTATTCATAAGCATATAACTGCTATTTATAAAATTTCACGTAAAACAATCACCATTTTAACCATAATTGACAATAGAAGTATTGCCGCGAAATAATTTCTCAGACATCTCTCGGATTGTTTTATTTTTGGAACAATTCAAATAAAATGTCCCTCATCCCCTTCTCCCCTCCCCGTATTGATGATGAAATTATCAATGAAGTTGTTGCCGCGCTTAAATCGGGGTGGATTACCACCGGTCCCAGAACCAAGCAATTTGAAAAGGACCTCAGCGCTTACAATGGAAATCCCAATACGCTCTGCCTTAATTCAGCCACAGCAGGTCTTGAAATAATGCTCCGTTGGTATGGCGTGAAAGAAGGTGATGAGGTAATTCTTCCGGCCTATACCTATTCCGCCACGGCCAATGTGGTGATGCATTGCGGTGCTACTCCGGTACTCGTGGATGTAAATCGCGATGATTTTAATATAAATAGCGCAGCCGTAGAGAAAGCCATAACAGCGCGCACTAAAGTGATTATGCCGGTTGATTTCGGCGGACTTCCCTGCGATTATACGGCCTTGATGGCATTGGTGAACAAACCGGCTGTTAAGTCCCATTTCAAGGCTTCTACAAAGGAACAGGAGCAATTAGGCAGGATCATGATTTTATCCGATGCTGCACATTCCTTGGGAGCTTATTATAAGGGCCGGCATACCGGTGTCTGCGCTGATGTATCGGTCTTCTCTTTTCATGCAGTGAAGAATCTGACTACCGCGGAAGGTGGTGCGATCGCTCTTCATTTACCGGCTCCTTTTGATAATGAAGAGGTATACAAGTATCTCTGCATTTTAACCTTGCATGGACAGAATAAAGATGCTTTGGCAAAAATGCAAAAAGGGAATTGGAAGTATGATATCATAGAAGCGGGTTTCAAATGCAACATGACCGATCTGATGGCGGCCATTGGTTTGGTGGAACTAAAAAGGTACGATAACGATACCTTGATAAAACGTAAGCAGGTTTGTGAATTTTATTATAGGTCATTGCAACAGTATTCCTGGGCGGAATTACCGGTAATGCAGGATGAGGATCGTGAGAGCTCCTATCATCTTTTTCCGTTGCGAATCAAAGGGATTTCTGAAGAGCAGAGGGATGCGATTATACAGTCAGTGTTTGATGAAGATGTCAGTGTAAATGTGCACTTCATCCCTATCCCGATGCTGTCATTCTATAAAAACAAGGGCTATAAGATGGATGATTATCCGGTGACATATGATAATTTCAGCAGGGAAATTTCATTACCTGTTTTTTATAGTCTTTCAGAGGAGCAATTGCAACGCGTGATAGCAGCCGTTGTGAAAGCGGTGGAGAAACATATTCAATAATTCCGTAGTGTTGTCATGAAACGACTTTTAGATTTGACAATAAGTATTATCGTGACGATTTTTATCTCACCCCTACTCCTGTTACTTGCCCTAATTATAAAAGTAGATAGCACAGGACCTGTTTTTTACCTGCAGGAACGCATCGGAAAGAACAGGGTTCCCTTCCGTATTTTTAAGTTCAGAACGATGTATGTCAATGCTGATAAACAAGGGCTCCTTACTGTTGGAGAAAGAGATGCCCGCATTACAAGAGTCGGAGTCTTACTCAGGAAGTATAAACTCGATGAATTGCCTCAACTTTTCAATGTCATGGTGGGAAATATGAGTCTGGTTGGCCCTCGTCCTGAAGTGCGAAAATATGTGGATTTATATTCGGAAGAGCAATTAAAAGTACTCCGTGTTAAACCCGGCATCACGGATTATGCTTCAATTGAATATGCCAATGAAAATCAGTTATTGGGCAATGTTTCCAATCCCGAAGAGGTATATGTCAATGAAATCATGCCGGCCAAACTCCTTTTAAATTTAAAATATATAGAGGAACAAAGTCTGATGACGGATTTGATGATCCTTTTAAAGACTGTTCGGAAAATTGTGAGTTGATTTCAGCCATTATTCCGGAGAGCTTATATTTTTTTTGAATTAGAATGATTTGTGGTCATGCGTTGATCAATCGCATAAACGTTTAGGAAATAATAAGTGTTTTATTTGAATATTGTTTAAAAGACAATTTGCAACTTTGCGGAGTTAAAATCCTTTTCAAGGCAAAACTTTAAGCAAGGAACATTCATATGGCTAACACCTATACTCAAATCCACATCCAAGCTGTTTTTGCGGTTCAAAATCGAAAATGCATTATTGCTGAATCTTGGGAGGAAGATCTGTATAAGTACATTGCCGGAGTTCTTAACAAACACAATCACAAAGTGCTTGCAATAAATGGGATGCCCGACCATATTCATATTTTATTTGGGTTTAGACCTACTCAGTCACTTTCAGAGTTAATGCAAGATATTAAGGGGAGCTCTTCAAAATGGATAAATCAGAATAGAAAGGTGCAAGGTAAATTTTCCTGGCAAGAAGGATATGGTGCATTTTCGTATAGCAAATGGGATGTAGAAAAAATCAATAATTATGTTAGAAATCAAAAGATACATCATAAACAAAAAACCTTTTCGGAAGAATATCAAACTTTGCTAGATGATTTCGATGTTCCATTTGATGAGCGATATATTTTCAAACCTATCTTATTTTAACTAAGGGCAGAAATCCTTGTAACTGGAACAAACACAGAATCTCTTTTCCCACGTACAAAATTCTGGTGAGCATGTGCCGTAGGCACAAAACTTCGGTAAAAAAGGCCGCGCCCCCCACCCCCCCCCTCGCACGGTCTCGCCCCGTAAGGGGCGAGACCGTGCAGAAAGGTTTTTTGGGATGTATGTTACCAGTGTTTAAACCCTACGGGATTTCGTAGAATACACATGCCGTACCATTACCGTTCGAGGGTTTTTGTTACCATTGTTTAATCCCTACGGAATCGAGGAAAATGATCCATCAAACAAACAAACCAATCATCTGATTCAACTCATCCACTTTTTCTGTATCCCCCAATTTTTGGTAGGAGAATGAAAGGTTGCGCAGCATTCTTAAAATCATATCCTTGTTTGAACAGGGTTTGTAATAACTGTTTTGCGGATCAAGGTTTAATTTTTTGACAAATTGATCAATGTCACCTTTACCAAAAACAGATCCTTTGCTGAAAGGATTTATATAAAATAAAATTTTCCCTGTGTTTCCCTCTTCCCCTTCTCTTACTTCAAGATAAGTGAGAATGAAATGTTCGGGGAGATTGACACCATATACAGGTAAACCCAATGATTGAGCTACCAGTAAATAAAGTATAGATAGTGCAAGCGGATTCCCCTTTTTACTTTCAATAACACAATTGATATAAGAGTTTTGCGGTGCATGATAATTGCTCGTGTTACCACTGAAACCATATTTTGTGAAAAAAATATGATTCAAAATATTTACTTGCTCTAACGCAGTAAGACTTTCATTTAACTCCAGCCAGATGTCTTTTTTACCTGGGAAATAAAAAGATTTATTTTTTCCTGATCCATCTCCGGATATTGATACCGTGCAATTAAAATGGCACCTCCCAGTAAGTTGTCTTCGGAGGTGTGAATCCATAATTTCAAATCTTCTACTAAGGTGTCAAATTGTATCTTATGTACAATATGAGCGATGCGCTGCTGAGTATTGGATCAAAGGCATTCGACCATGCATCTTCCAGAAATGGAATGACCTGATTGCCCATGCTGATTAACTTCTCTTCGATATGACCATACACTTCATGGTCGGAATCATCCAATAGACTAATGAGTGCTTTAACTTCCGGGTTGTTCATGTCTTCAGGCATATACAATATTACCACCTATCTCCTATTACTATCACCTTCACCATAGCACGTTATAAACGAATGAATGTTATTTTAAATTCAGTGTAATTATTTGTATTACAATTAATTGCAGTGGGTGGTCGTGCTGCATTAATTCTGAAAAAGACAAATTCAATTTCAGGAATGAATCCGTTCTATTCCATCTTTTAGTTTTTTGAAAAAAGGAGAAGATTCGTTCAAACGATACTTTTGATATAGGACTCTTATATGGTATCAGATAATTAATAATTTTTCTCCGTTTGATCGAATCTTCTCAGTTTTCTTTATCAGTATTCCTGTTCTGTTTTCCGGTATTCCTCTGTCAACTTTTTTTGCAATTCTCCGGGTACCGGGGCGTATTCTGCAAAGTTGACTTTTACTTTAGCCCTTCCCTGCGCAATACTTCGCAAGGCGCTATTGAACTTATCCAATTCGGCGAGGGGTGTTCTTGCCTTGATAATTTGAAAGCTACCCCTGCTGTCCATCCCCATGATGATACTTCTTCGCGATTGTAATTCGCTCATGATGTCTCCCATCACCTGTTCAGGAGCCTCTGTTTCTACATCAAAGATGGGTTCAAGCAATTGTGGTTCTGCTGCATGGAAGGCTTCTTTAAAGGCCATCATTCCGGCAATTTTAAAACTGATATCATTGGAATCCACCGGATGCATTTTTCCGTCATACACGGACACTCTCACATCTCTTACATAAGAACCTGTGAGCGGACCTTCCGACATTTTTCCATGACTCCTTTCACAATGCTGGGCATGAATCGGGAATCGATTACACCGCCGGTGATACAATTGAGGAAAACCATCTTCCCGCCCCAGGGTAATTCATGAACTTCGGTATCACGTACCGTTATATCTTTTGGATTAGGCATGCCATCATGATAGGGCTCGATCCTCATATACACCTCACCAAACTGTCCGGCACCTCCCGATTGTTTTTTGTGTCGATAAGAAGCCTCCGCAATGCGTTGTATTGTTTCTCTGTATGGAATTCGTGGTTTGATAAAATCTATGTCCATTTTATACACATGTTGAAGACGCCATTTGGTAGCTGTAAGATGAAGTTCTCCCTGCGCATAAAGCAATAACTGTCTCGTTTCCTTATCATATTGAACAACGATGGTTGGATCTTCAGCATGAATCTCATGTAAAACCTCGCCTAATTTTTCATCATCCGCCTTGTTTTTTGCCAGTATAGCCATTCGGATTTTAGGATCGGGAAAATGTATCGGGTCTATATTCCCTGTAGCCCCTTTCGCATTTAGCGTATCGGAAGTGCGCGTGTTTTTCATTTTTAAGGTTGCTCCGATATCGCCTGCTTTCAAACTCTCTACTGCATTTCTATTTTTCCCATCGAGTATAAAAAGCTGACCGATTCTTTCATTGGTATTCGTTTTCTCATTGTAGAAATCCATACCCGGTGTAAGTTCTCCCGACATGACTTTAAACAAAGAAAGTTTGCCCAGATGGGGCTCTACTAAGGTCTTAAAAACAAAAAGTCGTGTAGGTGCTTGTACCGAGCACTTGAGTGCTGAGCCATCTTCAAGCACTTCTGCCGGCATATCTACAGCTGACGGAGCAACGTTATCAATGAAACCCATCAATCGTCCGCTACCCATATCCTTTTTAGCAGAAAGACAGAAAACAGGAAAGACGTGATGATTCATCATACCAAGTTTGAGTCCTTCGCGTAACTCATCCTCATCAAGATTTCCTTTCTCGAAGTAGAGCTCCATTAATTTCTCATCATTTTCCGCTGCTTTTTCTACCAATTCATTGTGCAATTGATTTGCCCGCTCCAATTCTGATTCAGGTATGGGCATTTTTTCCGGTTTACCACCACCGGCCGGAAATTTATACATGGTCATTTTCAATAAATCAATGATGGCATTAAATCCGGGACCTGTTTCAATGGGATATTGCATCAACGTAACAGCCGGACCAAAAAAATTCCTGGCCTCCTCCAATGTTTTTTGAAAATCTGCTTTTTCATGATCCAATTGATTTATGGCTAAAATGGTTGGACGCTGGTATCTGTCCACATAATCAAAAATTATCTCTGTGCCGATTTCAACGCCATGTTGTGCATTCAATAAAATCACCGCAGTATCACAAACACGAATAGCGGCAATAACTTCCCCTATAAAATCATCCAGGCCCGGTGTATCAATAATATTTATTTTATAATCCTTCCATTCTGTATGTAACGGGGTAGCATAAACTGAACTTCCCCGTTCATGCTCAATTTCGTGATAGTCAGAAAGGGTGTTTTTCTCTTCCACTGACCCTCGTCGCCCGGTAATTCCGGCTTCAAATAACATCGTTTCGGCAAGAGTGGTCTTGCCACTTTTCGCAGATCCGATCAGAACCACGTTTTTAATGTGTTTTTCGTCGTATGTTTTCATAATAGGAGGAATTAGTATTGTTCAATTATAACCTTTTCAAACTTGTCCCGTAGAAGGAGGATTTAAAGTTACCGAAAGGAACGATAGAAATTGAAGAAAAACTCAGAAAAGTGCATGATTTTAATCAAATTGTAAGCAATTTAAAGTCTTTTGGTTTTGTAATATTTTGTAGAAAAATTTTCGAACTATGAAGCGCTGAAACAGGTTAAAAGGGCTGTTGTTATAATCAAATATGAAACAATTACCAGCAATGCCTCCTCATATTCAGGAGAAGTTTGAAGAAGAAATCAGAGTGGAAATTATCCGCCAGCAGACGGAAGAGGATCTAAAATCCAATCCGGTCTATCAGGAATTCTTTACACAGTTTAATCCCTCATCGGTGGATAGTTTTATTCGTCATTACGCCAGGCGCAAAGCTTATTACCTGACCCGAGGCAAGGATTACATCAATCAGGAAGAACAAGAGTCCTTTCGATATAAACTCTTTGCTCAGGAGTGTTTATGGGCGATTCAGCAGAAAAAATTGTTTAATCTTCAATGTCAGTGGAGAGCTGAGCAAGTTCGCTTGAAAGGAGTAGATCATACCACACAGTTCTTGCTGCTTTCTTCTAATATCCAGCATTGTCCTTATATAAGTCCGGTGAGTAGGGCGGAAATGGAGATGTATGTAAAATATCTGCGTTCCGGCAACGCTCAACTTATCGTGAGTTATGATAACTGGCAGGATTATGAAGGATTTAAAGCGGAGTATGATAGCGAGCGAATTCCGTCAATTGATGATGAAAGGGATGATAGTGTTCCTGCATGGTACCGTTTCTATGATGAGTATATGGCGACACATCTGTTGATGGAATTGCCGGATGTGAGAGGTGAGAAAGAGCAGCGCTATCGATCTATTGCGCGTCAGCGTCAGTTGGATCAGATGAAGAAAAGTATTCAGCAAAAAACCATGGATGATCGCCCCTACTTGAGCGTGTATGATACTGAAGTGGTGGAGTCGTTTGTGCGCAAGTTTGAAGATAAAAGTCTGCTCAAATTTTGCCGGGCAGTAGAAGCTTTTCAGCAGCAAATGGATGAGCAAATGGAGTTGGATGAAGCACTGGAAACATTGCGATCCGCCGATAAAAAAGTAAGTGTGAAGTCCAATAGCGATTGGAAAGAGGCCGTCATCAACGCTGCTAAACAGTTTGAATTGGAGCAAGTGGCCGAAATCTTACCCACCGTTCATCAGGAGTATGTCATCCGTGTGGAGAATGGAATAAATTTCCCGCAAAGTATCATTGATAAGAAAAGAGAAGAATATGCTTTTCAGCTATGCGAAACGGCTAAACAGCAAATTCTGGAAGGAAGAAGGTTTTTAGGCGAACCGGATAATTTGAATTTTTAGAAAGTTTAATGTTTTCACTCGCCACGTGTCCACGGGCGATGTGATCCCGTCTACCCTTGTGTTGACGGGAAATGTTCAAAGTTTAAGGGGCTCCCATGAAGCGTATCGCTTTTTGCGATTCTGCTTCATGGTCTAAGTTTTAATGTTCAAAGTTCATAGGTTTAAGGTTTCATAGTTTTAGGGCTAAATTGCCAAATTATAGAAATGCTCTTGAGTATTAATATCCGGGTAAGTCAGAATGCGAGTCTTTCTTACCCGGCTTTTATTTTTTGATTTTTCGAATACAATTTCCGATTTAGTCGATGCGGTATACCTGACCTTCAACTGCCAGATCGGTATTGGGAAAGATCGCTGTTGCTTCTTCTAAAAACGCATCCAACTGTTTATATCGCGCTGAAAAATGTCCGATGAGCAATTTCCCTACCCCGGCTTCTAAAGCGATGGAAGCCGCTTCTTTGGCAGTTGAATGGAAGGTAGCATTGGCTCTTTCTTTTAAATCATGCAAAAAAGTAGCTTCATGATATAATAAATCAACACCCTTGACGGTTTCGGCCAGTTCGGGCATATAAATGGTGTCGGAACAATAAGCGTATCTACGGGGAGGAATGGAATCTTCCGTCAATTCCTCATTGCGAATTATAGTCCCTTCCCCATCGGTAAAATTTTCGCCGCTTTTTATTCTGCTATATTGTGTAAAAGGGATATTGTATTCCTGAAGTTTGTCTACTTTCAACCTTCTTGGCCGGGGTTTTTCACCGAAAATAAATCCGGTGCATGGAATGCGATGATTTAAAACGACCGTTCTTACATAAATATCTTCATCTTCCAGCAGAGTTTCCGGAGAGTAATGGCGTATTGGATGGAATATAAGATTGTATCGAAGCTGTGTATGCGAGAGACGCAGGTGCATTTCAATAATATCCATCAATTCCTGCTGACCGAATAAATGTAAATCCGTCGTTCTTCCCTGCAGATGGAATGTAGATAATAGCCCTGTTAAACCGAGGTAATGATCACCATGGAGATGACTGATAAAAATATGCGTAATGCGATGGTAACGCAGCTTGAACTTAAGCATCTGCATCTGCGTAGCTTCTCCGCAATCTATCAGAAAATGACGATCACGAAAAACAAGAAGTTGTGAAGTAGGATGACGATTGTAGACCGGGGTGGCTGAACTGCTCCCTAAAATGGTGAGCTCAAAACTCATAATTATTTACGCGAAATCACCATACGTTTAGAAACGGTTTCACCATTATATGTCATGGTGTACATGTATACGCCTTGTGAAAAATCACGACTGTCAAGTCGGAATTCATTCTCACCTTGTTCAGCATTTATAAGACTGCGATACACTTCTTTTCCGATCAGATTGAACACTCTGAATTCGATATCTCCCGGTGCCGGAATAAAGTACTTTATTGCCGTAATTTCATTGCAGGGATTCGGACTGTTTTGATCCATTGTTAAACCATTGCCCGTACTTTCATAAATCCCACCACGATCCTGTGAATTTGCAGCAGTATAATGTTCGGCGATTTCATATTGCAACTTTAAAATATCTTCCGGAGAATTAACTGCGGTGAATGCCGTTGCTTCAAAAGTGGATGTGTTTGGTAAACGGGAAGAAGCCGCTTCAAATGTATTTTGAGCTGCAACATTTAATACCCCTAAACCGACAAACAATATTGATATAAGTACCTTCATAATTCCTTCTACGATAAGAAGCAATAAAAGTACTAATCATTTTTAACATTTCGTTCAATTTCGCCTACTAAAACGAAATCGATTGCTTCAGAGCATGTTGCAGTAATATTTAACACCTGATCGAGTTGAGAAATTTGCACCAGTTTCCTGACCGTATCGCTGAGACCGGTGATGACAAAGAGACCATTTGAGTTTCTGCATAGCCTGTTACCCACAAGTATAGCACTTAAACCCGATGAATCGCAATAAAGTGATTCGGTCAGGTCAAGGATAATATTATTATATCCCTGTGTATTCAAAAGCAATAGCTCCGACTTTAACTCTGCCGCGATCAGTGTATTTAACTTTTGTTCATGGAGTTTCACCACGACATACTTTTCGGTTTTATCTAAGGTAAAATGCATATACGGCTGATTAATTTTAACAAATGTAAATTAACACTTTCGCATATACAACCTCTTTCGTCAACCTTTGTTAACTCTTCATTGTTCAAATCCTCTGATCTGCGCCAGCAAAAATAAAACAGCCATTCTGACCGCTACCCCATTCTCTACCTGGTTGAGGATGATACTATTCTGACTATCAGCAACATCACTTGTTATTTCTACCCCTCTATTGATGGGTCCCGGATGCATAATCAGTATCTTTTTATCCAAAGCATCAAGAGTATATTTATTCAGCCCATAAAGCATGGAATACTCTCTTAAGGAAGGGAAATAGCGGATATCCTGCCTTTCCATTTGAATTCTGAGCATATTGGCTACATCACACCATTGTAAAGCTGTTTTGAGGTCATGCTCGACTTTTACGCCCAAGGAAGAGATGTACCTTGGAATAAGGGTTGCAGGTCCGCAAACCATCACTTCCGCTCCTAATTTCCGAAGACAAATGATATTGGATAAAGCTACTCTGGAATGCAGTATATCTCCGACAATAACCACTTTTACTCCCTTTATCTCTCCTAACTGTTCTCTTATGGAAAATGCATCTAATAAAGCCTGAGTAGGATGTTCATGCGTTCCATCCCCTGCGTTAATCACATTTGCCTTAATATGCCGGGATAAAAACATAGCAGCACCCGGTTTTGGATGGCGCATAACGACCATGTCCACCTTCATGGCAAGAATATTATTGACGGTATCTACTAAGGTCTCGCCTTTACTAACGGAAGAACCTGAAGCTGAAAAATTGACTACATCAGCTGATAGTCGCTTTTCCGCCAATTCGAAAGATAATTTTGTACGTGTAGAATTTTCAAAGAAGATATTGGCAATGGTAATATCACGCAGAGAAGGAACTTTCTTTATCGGGCGGTTGATAACATCCTTAAAATTATCCGCCGTTTTGAAAATAAGCTCTATATCCTCTGGGCTGAGGTCTTTTCTTCCCAATAGATGCTGAACACTTAATTGTTCGCTCATAGGTTTTTTCTTCTGAGATTAACCAAACGCCATCTTCTCCGTCCGGTTGTTTTAGGTGCACTTTGACTTTTTCTGAGGCAATAGTATCAATTGACTTTCCGATATAATTAGGCTCTATGGGCAATTGACGACTGAATTTTCGATCAATCAAGACAAGTAATTCCACTGATGCAGGTCTGCCGAAAGCCAGCAAGGCATCCAACCCGGCTCTTATGGTTCTTCCTGTAAAGAGGACATCATCCACCAGTACCACTTTCTTTCCTTCTACAATGAAATCCATCCGTGTCGCACTGGGAACAATGAGGTCACGTCGTCTGAAATCGTCTCTGAAAAAGCTGATATCCAGATCGCCGTTACGGAGTTTCAGATCGGTTTGAATCGTGGCCAGCCTGTCGAAAATTCTCTTTGACAGATATACTCCACGGGGTTGAAGTCCAACGATGACACAATCATTGAAATCATCATACGTTTCAATGAGTTGATAGCAAAGCCGATCAATAGTAATAGCCAGTAACTCTTTATTGAAAATGAGTTTGCTGTTTTCTGGCATGGTTCAAAATTAAGAAAAATTGAAAGCTCCGGCCAATTATCGGGCATAAAAAAAGGCTGTCCGTTTAAAGACAGCCTTTCAATAATGCTATGAATGATTAGTTTTCATCTTTCTTTTCATTCTCTTCCAATGAAGTTCTCAAAGCTGCAAGTGCTTCAATATCCCCAAGTGTTGATTTCTCCTGAGTTTCCTTGATTTTCTTCACCGCTTTAGCAGTAGTAGCCACTTCCTTTTCGCGTTCACCGGCTTCTGCTTTTTTCACTTCCTGTGCCTTTTCATCAAAGATTCTGGTATGGGAAACTACGATACGACGGTTCTCTTTGTTGAATTCAATTACTTTGAAATCAAGAGTGTCATGTTCTTTAGCCACACTTCCATCTTCTTTAGACAATTGACGGTATGGAGCAAAAGCTTCTACGCCATAGGTGCTGAAAATAACGGCTGCACCCTTGTCAGTTACCTTTCCAACAACTCCCTGATGCACGCTATTTACACCAAATAAGGTTTCATAGGTTTCCCATGGATTATCTTCCAGTTGCTTGTGCCCGAGGCTCAAACGACGATTTTCAACATCCACTTCAAGTACTACTACTTCAAGTTCTTCACCGATTTTCGTGAATTCTGCAGGATGTTTAATTTTCTTATTCCAGCTCAGGTCACTGATATGGATTAATCCGTCAACACCTTCTTCTAACTCCACAAATACGCCGAAATTGGTGAAATTGCGCACCTTGGCTTTATGTTTAGATCCAACAGGGTATTTTGAAAGAATAGCTCCCCATGGATCAGGAGAAAGTTGTTTTAAACCTAATGACATTTTATGTTCATCACGGTCTACACTCAAGATTACCGTTTCCACTTCATCGCCTACTTTCAGGAAATCCTGAGGGCTGCGTAAGTGTTGTGACCATGACATTTCAGAAACGTGAATAAGACCTTCCACACCAGGGATAATCTCTATAAATGCACCGTAATCTGTCAGAACAACCACTTTGCCTTTTACCTTATCACCAGCCTGTAATGTCTGATCCAAGGATTCCCAAGGCTGAGGAGTAAGTTGTTTCAGACCGAGAGCGATACGTTTTTTCTCTTCATCAAAATCAAGAATAACCACGTTCAGGCGCTGATCCAGTTTCAATACTTCTTCCGGATGATTGATACGCCCCCAACTGATATCTGTAATATGCAGTAAGCCATCTACTCCACCAAGATCCATGAATACACCATAAGAGGTGATATTTTTCACAGTACCTTCGAGTACCTGGCCTTTCTCCAGCTTACTCATGATTTCTACTTTTTGTTTCTCCAGTTCATTTTCAATCAGAACTTTGTGAGAAACGACTACATTTTTGAACTCCTGATTGATTTTCACAATCTTGAATTCCATTGTTTTGCCGACATAAATATCGTAATCACGAATCGGCTTCACATCAATTTGCGATCCCGGAAGGAAAGCTTCGATACCAAAAACATCGACGATAAGTCCACCTTTGGTACGACATTTAACGAAACCGGTAACGATTTCATCTTTTTCAAGGGCCGAGTTGACACGATCCCATGATTTCATCGCCCGCGCCTTTTTATGCGAGAGGATAAGTTGACCGTTTTTGTCTTCGGCCGTTTCCACATAAACTTCTACCTCATCACCGACTTTAAGATCGGGCATGTGACGAAATTCAGTTAACGGTACGAGACCGTCACTCTTGTAACCAATGTTTATCACTGCTTCCTTGCTCGTGAGACCGATAATCGATCCCATTACAATTTCACGTTCTAAAACCTGGTTGAGCTTTTGATCATATAAAGCCTCGAGTCGTTGACGATCGTCAGCTTTATAATTGTCAAACGCTTTTCCTGTTGTTTCCCAATCGAAATCGTTAGGATCAGGAACTGCAAATTTTACGGTGGAGAGTTTCTCCGATGTATTGGTAGTTGATGCCATCTTTGGACAATAGCCTATCAGCAGGAATGGCCTGCGAAAGGGAGTGCAAAGATAAACAAAGATTTTAATTCACCAAATGAAAAATAAGGACTGATTTGTAATTGATTATAAGGTTAGTATACCTTTTTCGAGCAGGTCTGAAATTATAAAACCATCGTTACATTCAAGGAATGCAACGATGGTTTTATACTCATTTTTTAGCCGGATTACTGCCCTCCTGCCATTATTTTCTTTGTGGTAATATGGTCATCGTATTGCATGGAAACCAGATATATGCCGGAAGGAAGATCAGCAATACTCATTTCAGTGGATGGGTGGTCGATAGTTCTCGTTAATCGGCCGTCCATAGTAAAGATGTCTATTTTCTTCGGCACCTCGATAAAGTAAAATCCATTGTTTACGAATTCGTATTCTCGTATACAGGAGGCAATATTAACCACCAACGATTTTTTTCCGCTCGTGCCGCAAGCATTCGTGGACCCTACTTTAATGGTACAAGGACCGGTTGTAGCTTTAGTGGCTGCAAGTATGCCTGTGCTTCCCTGACCTGAAGATAATGTCATTAAGGTAGCAGGAACTGTCCATGAATAAGAGGTAGCACCCGCTACCGGAGAAATACTGTAGGACAAATTGCCGGTGTTTTTGCATGGCGCCAGAGGACCCGTTATTGCAGTGGGAACGGCGGGTTTAGAAGAAAGTGTTTTTGATTTTTCTATACTGGCCCCACAACTATTTTGTGCTTTCACATAAATTTTTGCATTGGCAAAATTTGAGGGAAATGTCAGGCTGACATTGGGTACAGTAGTCGTTACATTTCCGGTTTGTCCGTTGATGGTGGCACCTGTAATATCTGTTCTCCAGACATAACTGGTGGCCGTAGGAACAGCAGTGATTGAATACGTTTTGGTGCTAATTCCGCAGTTGTTTGAAGCAGCACCTTTAATTGTACCCGGTGTAGCCGGAGCAGCGCATGGAAGTTCAGTGGCTATTTGGACACTGTTATACACATAGTCGCCACTTTCATTACCATCGTTATTTCCTGCAATTCCGGCAAAATAAAATTTAACCGTGCCTGTTCCTGCTGCCGGAGCTGTCCAGTTAAAGGTAAATGCTTTAGAGTTGGTACTTGCTCCACCATTGAGTTGATGTACAACATTTACTCTGTTGACACCGCTCACCGTGGCACTCTTTAGCTGCGTTGAGGCTGTATTGGTAATGATAAATGTTCCTGCATTTGTATTGGTAGCCGTGAGGCATTCTACACCAAGTCCAAATAAGCTCATGCCGGTTCGGGCAATAGTTACCGTGATGGGATACGTTTGACCCGGGACATATTGCCAGTTCGTCATTCCGGTGTTTGAAATTGCTATAGAACCTCCGGCTGCATTTGCAGCAAAGTCGCCATGGCAATCCCTGCACGTTAATTCTCCGGGTGAACCGGTTTTCCCGGCCTTGCCATTATCACTTAAGATAGAACTGGTCATAACGATTATGACCAGAGGTAAGAAGTAGAGTGAATACTTTTTCATTGTTTTGGGTTTTAGTTTGTTATTGATTTATTTTTCTACGCTTGCATCTATTTCTACAAACAGCTATTGCTTATTATATCAGATAGAAATTGCTACTTTTTTCTAAAAAATCAACTTACGTTGAGCCATGTTTGTAACTTGATGGAAATGTAGGAGGCGCGCAACAGTCCGGTTTAATTATTTTATCGAAAAGGGGTAAATGAGTGTTGAGCGGGAATAAATGGCAATTAAAGAAATTCTACTCTTCTAACCGTTAGTTACAAGAGTATAATTAGAAAGATTAAAAATTAATTGGAAGTGTAAACTAAATCACTGTAGAAATGCTGGTCTTCTGAATTGCTGCAGCCACTTTTTCCATCAACCATAAGGGAGTTGAGGTGGCCCCGGCTATGCCTACAGTAGCCGCATCAGTGAACCAATCCTCTTCCAATTCGTCAGTATTTGAAATGAAATAGGAATTGGGATTGATAGCTTTACATACAGAATACAAGGCCTTCCCGTTGGAACTCTTTTCCCGCTTACAAAAATGATAACATCATGAGCTGCAGAAAACTTTTTCAATTGTGGTTCGCGGTTAGATACCTGACGGCAAAGTGTATCATTGGAGATGAAATCCCCTTCTTCAAGTGAACCTTTAAAACTTACAAATCGTTCCTGAATGAGGCGCTCCATCTTTTCAAAACCGGCAGTGCTTTTGGTGGTTTGGGAGAAGAAATGTACCGGCTTGCTGTAGTCGATGGCATTCAGGTCTTCCTCTGAAAAAACTATAATAGCTTGTCCATTGGTCTGACCGATCAAACCGTTTACTTCTGCATGTCTGGGCTGACCGTAGATAACAATCTGGCCCCCATGCAGCAAAATATCTTCAAAGCTGGTCTTTACCCGATGTTGTAATTTCAAAACTACCGGACAAGAAGCATCAATTAATTCTATGTTATTTTGAAGGGCAAGTTGATAAGTAGATGGAGGCTCACCGTGTGCCCTGATCAGCACCTTGCAGTCTTTGAGTCCTGCCAGTTGTTCGTGGTTGATTATTTCCAGCCCCTTCGCTTTTAACCGTTCTACTTCTTCCCCATTGTGCACAATATCCCCGAGGCAATACAATTTACCCGTTCTGTCGAGTTCATCTTCTGCCATTTGGATGGCATAAACAACTCCAAAACAAAAACCGGAATTCGGGTCGATATTGATTTTCATGAGTTCATTCACCTTTAATTTACAACGTCTAATAGACGATTTTGTTTATACTGAAGCCGGACGGGGTTTCTTGGAAAGTTTGGCTACCTCTTCCAAAACAAATTCGACTTGTTCTTCTTGTGTCAAGTAAGTATTATCGAGTACTATGGCTTCAGCAGCTTTGCGGAGTGGACTTTCTTCCCGATGAGTATCTTCATAATCTCGTCCGACTATGTTTTGAATTACTTCTTCAAGTGAAATTTTTAAACCTTTGTTTGACAATTCTTTATACCTGCGCTCTGATCTGACCATTGGATCCGCTTTCATAAAAATCTTAAGGTCTGCATCCGGGAAAACAGTGGTGCCGATATCCCTTCCATCCATCACCAGGCCACCTTCTCTGGAAGCTTGTTGTTGCAATTTAACGAGGCGTTTACGAACGGCTTTCAATGCACTTACATGACTCACTTGTTCACTTATTTCCATCGAGCGAATTTCTTCCTCTACATTTTTCCCATTTAGGTAGACCTCGCTAAAGCCGGAATCGGGATTGTATTTAAATGAAATATGAATCTTATCCAGAATAGCATTGTAATCGTACGTGAAATCATGCAGTTCTTCCGGGGAAGGAATTGGGATGTTGTTTTGAAGAAAATACAAGGTCACTGCTCGGTACATGGCCCCGGAATCGATATAATGGAGCCCCAATCTACGAGCCAAAGCCTTGGCCACAGTACTCTTGCCACAAGAAGAATAACCATCAATGGCAATGATAAGATAGGGATTCATGCGATACAAAGTTATGAATTTTACCTGCTTTTTACTAGTGAAATTGAATTTTTAATAACAGAAAATCAGGAATAAGTTTTAACTATTAAAATCCGGTCATTTTATGCTGTTTTTAAGAACTTCCTGAAACGCAAACAGGATCCCTCAAGGAGATCCCGTTTACCCAATCAAACCATAAAACACATCTTTTTACTCAGCGAACCAGTTCTATGCGCCGATGTAATACATTTTTATCCGTCTCTATTGTGTAGAAATAAACTCCGGGTGCCATTTTACTTCCATCCAGTTCGAACTGGTAGGTAGCCCCTTTTTCTACAAGGTCATCAAATATTTGTCCCATAAATCCACCCAGATTATTGAATAGTTTTACCCGAACAAAGGCATCCTGATCTGCCATATAGAATATTGTTGTGTTATCCGTGAATGGATTGGGATAGGCAGAAGTAATTTGCTCCGTATGCAATTTGAGCACATTAGGGATATGCCGTACTCCATCCGCCTTTCCATAGCTGTACATAGTTGCAAGAATTAAGGCAACCATTAGGAAATAGAAAGGTTTGGACAACATGTTGTTTTCAGGTTGCCTGCAAATTACATCGCATTGCCACTTACTACTTTTACTTTTTTACCAAACAAGTAAAATCCTTGATGAACATTGAAAAAATGAACGTGAAAAATTATTGCCGGAAGGGATCTCTGGGAATCCAGTCCTCTGAAATGTTTTCAGGTAGTAGTTTCTTTAAAACGCCGTTTAACAGTCTGTTATTTAGCTTTATATAGGCATTATAAGGATAACTGACCGCCCCTACTGTTGTTTTCATTTCGAGTGCGGTCCGACCAAATGACACGACCCGGGCTTTTACATCAATGGCCATTTCGATGTAGAGGTAGAGGATGTTCAGGTACAATGAAAACTCCTTATTGTGATGATAATCAATACCAATATGGTGAGCCTCGAAATGATCCTCGTCTTGAATTCCTATTAAAAATGCGATCGACTCATTGTTATAAAATAGTCCCTTGATATCGACTTTTTCTCCTAAATGCTTCGAAGGCGAAATGATATAATTGACATCCGGTTTTATAATTCTTACCGGAGATTTTTCCTGGACAGCAGTGTACAATTCATTTATCCGTTCCCGGTTTTCGATTATAAATGGAGTATCAAGGGTACGTACTTCACAATGTCCGAGTTTTTTTTTCGCCTGATTAAAGCGCTGACGGTATTTTGAGCTGAGAGCATCCACATAGTCCGAAATGGACCCCCATTCCGGTCGAATGGCCATCTTCATAATGGGATCCATCGCCAAATGATGGTAGTACGATGGCCTTAGAATAGTATGAAGTGGGTCGGAATCCACAGGAAAATCCTTAATAATCTCAGCTACAACTTTACCATTTCGCTCCAATTCATGACGAAGCTGGGCTAATGCATGCGGAAAATTTGCATAGATGGACTTATCGTCAGAAGATAATCTCCCTATACCATAATCCCCGCTTAAACACATGCTTCCGGATATAATCAGGTAATGTGGTTTATCTTTTTTAACGCCGAAAAGCAAATTCTGCAGCAGCATCGATAAACCGGAAAGTAACTTGTTGTAAGGCTCAAAATGCACAATTTGCCCCAGTTCCTGAGCCGATAAATTGATGATTTGAAAATAATACAATCCTTCTACTTTTCCCTGCTTCAGGTAAGGAATATATCGATATTCCACTCCCGGAATGGCAGCTTCTTCAACAGCCTCCAGGTATTCTTTCTGCAAAAAAAAGGAATGAAAAGGAGGAGTATTCCCGAACAGTTCTTTGAAATGACTGTGAATTGTTATGCGATCGGAAAGAATGGTGGTTTGTTTATCGAACATAAAGAGGAAGCAAATGTAGGACGGATCAGTACAGCAGTTATTTGAATCAGGGATTAATTTTCAATTTATTGTAATTTTTCAGTGATACTTTGTCATTTTCACCTTCTAATCACAAAAAATGATTTTATTTTACCGGTTCAACTTACAACATGAAAAAAGCAATTATTGTTAGTGCCCTACTTTCCTTTTTTACCATTGATGTGCTGTTTAGTCAGGAATTCATCTACCCTGAAACAAAAAAAGCAGAACAGAAAGATGATTATTTCGGTACTCTTGTCGAAGATCCCTACCGGTGGTTGGAAGATGATCATTCGCTCGAGACCAAGGCCTGGGTAATGAAGCAAAATCTGTTTACCGAGAAATACCTGGTACAAATCCCCTTCAGAGATTCTTTAAAATCAAGAATGAAGCAACTCTGGAGTTTTATCAGTTATAAGGCACCATTTCGTTGTGGAACGGGTTATTTTTATTATCGCCATGATGGAGTTCAAAACCAACCTGTTTTATTCTTTATGAAAGGAGTTGATTTCGTGCCCTACTCCTATTTCGATCCCAATTTAATTTCTAAGCAAGGTACTACTGCCTTAACTCAAACGGTTCCTTCTTCTGATGGTGTATACCTCGCCTTTCAGGTCTCAGAGGCAGGCAGCGATTGGAACGATATCCGGATCAAGGAGGTCAAAACCATGAAGTCGCTTCCGGAAGTACTTAAAGGCGTAAAATTCAGTAATATCGCCTGGTTTAAAGAGGGGTTTTTCTACAGCAGATATGCGAGTACAGACCAGCTCAATGCTAAAAATGAGTATCATAAAATTTATTATCACACGCTGAATACACCGCAAGAACAGGATTCATTGATTTGGGAAGACAAAGAACATCCGCTTCGTAATTTCTCAGCAACGGTGACCGATGATCAGCGATTTCTGGTAATTAGCGGTCACGAATCCACTTCAGGAAATAGTGTGTATGTAAAAGATTTGAAATCAGGTAAGGGCGGTATTGTGCAAATCGTGAAATCGTTTGAAAATGATTTTGATTTACTCGGAAATATTGGAGATCAGTTGGTGTTTATGACCAATTACAAAGCCGAAAGAAAAAAGGTGATCGGGATTGATTTCAAAAATTTCCAGCCGGTCAATTGGAAAGACCTGATTCCGGAACAAACGGAAATATTGAGAGATGCCAAAATGTGCTGGAAGAATATCGTGGGACATTATATGAAGGATGCGGTGAGTAAATTGTATGTCTTCAAGCCATCGGGTATAAAAACCACAGAGATTCCCCTCGCCGGTTTGGGAACCATAGATGATCTTACGGGTTCCGTGGCAGACAGTATGATCTTTTTCTCGTATTCTACTTTTACTTCACCCGGCATCGTCTATCGTTATAATTTATCGTCCTCTAAACTGGGCGTGCAATTTAAAAGTCAATTGCCGTTTAACCCGTATGATTTTGAGACGAAACAGGTCTTTTATACCAGCAAGGATGGCACTAAGATTCCTATGTTTTTAGTGCATAAGCGGGGGATGAAACCTGAGAAGTCTACCCCTACTCTGCTCTTTGGTTATGGTGGATTCAATATTTCTAAAACACCTGAATTTAAACCGGAGCGATTGGTATTCCTTGAAAATGGAGGATTGTTCGCTATGCCTTCCTTGCGTGGAGGTGGAGAGTATGGCTCTGCCTGGCATGAAGCCGGGACCAAAGCAAAGAAACAAAACGTTTTTGATGATTTCATAGCAGCAGCCGAGTACCTGATTCAGGAAGGATATACGTCTCCGGAGAAATTGGCTATCAGTGGAAGGTCCAATGGTGGATTATTGGTGGGAGCTGTAATGGCGCAACGCCCGGAATTGTTCAAAGTTGCTTTACCTGCTGTGGGTGTAATGGACATGCTCCGCTTTCAGAAATTTACCATAGGCTGGGCATGGACGTCCGATTTCGGCAGCAGTGACGATCCGGAGCAAATTAAAGCATTGATAAAATATTCGCCCTTGCACAATCTCAAAGAGGGTAAAAAATATCCTGCTACTCTTGTCACCACTGCCGACCATGATGATCGAGTGGTGCCCGGACATTCATTTAAATTTATCTCGAGATTGCAGGAAGTTCAAAAAGGCGAAAATCCTGTCCTTATTCGGGTAGATGTAAATGCCGGACATGGCGCCGGAAAGCCCACCGGAAAATTAATTGATGAACAAAGTGATATCTTCGCTTTCCTGTTCTATAACCTTGGAATGAAATTATGAAAATTAAGCAACTATTAACTGTATTCTTTTTCACTTGCCTGGCGCTTTTAAATTCCTGCGAGGAAGACGATGCTTTAGGTCCGATGGAATTTAAGTTTACAGGCTTGAAAGACACTCTCAATTACCAGGGCGTTACCTTAGAGCGAACAGTGAGTGTTTACTTTTTAGGAGGTTCAAAAGAAAAGGTCACCCTTTCTGCAACAGGAATGCCACAGGGTACTTCGATTTCATTTTCACCGGCTACTTTGGATGGCGAAGGTTCCAGTACCCAAAAGATCACTTCCACCGCCATTGCCGATACCGGAAATTACGTAATTACCGTAACGGGAACTACGGAATCCGGGAAAAGCCTGATAAAGACCTTTAATTTATATGTTTCCCGGTTGCCGAACAATGCCCCTAGGGTATTTTTAACCGGTGGAAACAATATCATCCATGAATTGAATGCTCCATTTGTTGAACCCGGCTGGATTGCAGGAGATGAGGAAGATGGAGATTTGACAGCGCAGGTCACCAGTTCCGGAACTGTAAATGTGGATTCTGTAGGGCAGTATTTTCTTTCCTATGTGGTTACCGATTCCGAAGGTCTTAAAGACAGTGTGGTGCGGACGGTGAATGTCAGAAACAGTCTTAATTTTTTAAGTGGTCAATACAATGCCACCACTACCGATTTGCAAACTCTGGCTATGCGAAACTGGATCACTACGGTTTCAGCATCCGTTAATACAAACAATCAGATCACGATATTTAAAATCTCAGATTGCTTTTATGCCAATGCCATTCTGACCTATGATCCGGCAAAAGACAGCATTTATTTGCCTTCACAAACCTTCACCTGTGTAACCGCCATCGATAGTTTACCCCATACTTTTCAGGGTGCCGGAGTGATAATTCCCGGAGCGATTGACCGGATCAGAATCGAATATACCAATACATGGATTGATACCAGTCTGGGAACGCCGGTTACCTTACAACTCAAGGACGAGTATGAAATGTTTTAATTGCTGTTAATAGTCATTCTACGCAGATAATTCACTTGTCCGGTATGATAAGCCAGATGAGCTAAAAGATGAGCAAGTGCATCATCAATACAAAGTATTTTTCCTTTAAAATCCTCAGGATAATTTCTTAATTTATCCTCAGTAGTCAGTGGGCTCAATACAGATATTACGATCATTTTAGCTTTCTCCAGTTCCCCTAACACCTGAGTTTTGGTTAACCCCTTTTCACTAAACTCCAACTCACGTTGACGCACATACCCTGATTTGCCCAAAATGGCCCCAACAAAATGCTGCAGATTTCCGGCAATATGCAAGGCCAGATTCCCCGGCGAATTACTAATTCCTTCGTGAATAGCCCATAGCGATTGATCATCCGGAAAACTTTCCACTTCCTTCTTCAACTGCTCCAGATAATTTTCAAATTGAAATAATGCTGCCATAATTTAATTGTCTTTTACGTTTTTACTGATCCTTGCAAAAATCAAGAAAAGCATCTTTGAAAAATCGGAATTTCAATTAAATTCTGATGGGCCGCAGATTTATTAAGATTATTAAGTTTTGTTATGATAAACCCCTGCGACCCTTGCGTATCCCTAGCGACGTTGCGGTTCACTAAAACAATTTCGTCTATAAAACTCAATGGCTTTGATGAATTAATGATTTAATATCCTGAATCTTCGGGACGATGGATGTTAATCGATAAATATGCCTCCCTACGAGAATCAAGCAGCAAAAAATACTATTGTAACCTAAAATTTATTGATCTTCGACGAAACACATTCGAGTTCGCCTCAAAACGGCATCCCCGGCAGCAAATCTCTTCCTGCGGATTTCATCTCGGCTTCGTTGACTTTTTCTGCGGCTTCCAGGGCTCTGGTTATGGCGATTTCCAGGAGTTCTTCTACTTGTTCCTTTTTTTCGGGGAAAAGCAGATGTGGAGCGATTTCCACGGAGAGCACTTTCCGGTTACCATTCATGGAAATTTTGACTTCATTGTCGCCGGCAGTTCCTTCCACAGAGATGGTTTCGAGACGTGCTTTTGCCTCTTCCATCTTCTTTTTTAAGTCTCCAAGTTTGTTGATCAGGTCGAACATTTTATTCAGGGTTGGGTTTGAGTAGCAAAATTAAACTTAGTTTGCCAAGGGAGGTAAAATATTTACTAAATTGATTTTTAAGCATTAATAGTCGATGAAATCTGGAAAATTGCCGACATATTAAACAGTTTAGGACGATGCTGATCTTTTCTCTACATTAGGGCCGAAATACCTAACAACTATATGAGCGATCAACGGACCATCGGCCATCCCAAGGGCCTTTATGTACTCTTCATCACAGAAATGTGGGAGCGATTCAGTTATTATGGCATGCGTGCCATTTTTGTTTTGTTTCTCACCAAGGCGCTGGTGATGAGCGATAAGGATGCATCTAATATTTATGGAAGTTTTACAGGTCTGGTGTACCTGACTCCATTGATTGGCGGATATATCAGTGATCGATATTGGGGGAACCGAAGGAGTATTTTTATAGGTGGAATTATGATGGGTATCGGACAAATTTTAATGTTTATGTCGGGTAATTCATTGGGTACAGCTATGGCGAGTCCGCTCATGTTAAGCGGTCTTACTTTGCTGATCATCGGAAACGGTTTCTTCAAACCCAATATTTCAACGATGGTGGGTCAACTCTATCCTAAAGGAGATGGACGTATAGATGGTGCATTTACCATATTTTATATGGGGATTAATCTCGGCGCTTTCTTTGCTCCATTAATTTGTGGAGGATTGGGTGATACCGGCGATGTAGGCGATTTCAAATGGGGCTTCCTGGCGGCTGGTGTTGGAATGATTGTATCGGTCATCACTTTCGAGTTTTTGAAAAATAAATACATCATCGATCCCGATGGAAATGCAGTGGGCTTACCTCCTTCTCATTATAAATCGTCAGCGCCATCGGATCAAAAAGAAGCATTGCCTACCAATTATGGGAAAATGGGAATGATTGTTTTAATAGGAGTTGTTTTAGTCTATGTTTTTCATAATTTCATGGGACTTGATTTAATTGGTGGGTTCATATTTGCCTCGGCTATTGCTGTCCCGGCGTTGATTATAACGGATGGTTCATTGAGTAAGGATGAAAAAGAACGCATATGGGTGATTTTCATTCTGGCCTTCTTTGTGGTCTTCTTCTGGAGCGCCTTTGAACAGGCCGGAGCCTCTCTTTACCATTTTTGCAGATAAACAAACTGACCGGCATATCGGAAGTTGGGAAATGCCTGCTTCCTGGTTTCAATCGATAAATCCATTGGGAATTATACTTCTTGCGCCCTTGTTCAGCAGCATGTGGGTTGGAATGAACAGAAGAAAGATGGAGCCTTCCTCTCCGCTGAAAATGGCTGCAGGTCTGGCTTTATTGTGTTTAGGATATATTGTCATTGCCGTTGGTGTTAACGGTGTGGATGCCTCAACTAAAATTTCCATGTGGTGGTTGATCACCCTGTACATTTTACATACCATGGGCGAACTTTGTTTATCACCTATCGGACTTTCCATGGTATCTAAACTGGCTCCGGTACGTTTTGCTTCTCTCCTTATGGGCACATGGTTTCTGGCCAATGCAGCAGCCAATAAGCTGGCAGGTAGTCTGAGTGCATTGATTCCTCCCGGCGCAGGTGAAGCAGCAGTAGCAGCAGGTGATAATCCAAAGTTACTGGGATTTGAGATCACTAACTTATTCGAATTCTTCAACATCTTCATCATCATGAGCGGCGCTGCAGCAATAATTCTATTCATACTGTACAGGAAGCTACTGAAGATGATGCATGGTGTTAATTAAAAATTTATTCAGAATTCAGAATTCAGCAATGCAATCTTAATTCTGCAATCTTAATTCTAAATTCTGCATTCTAAATTCTGCATTCAAATTCTGCATTCAAATTCTTAATTCTTAATTCTGAATTCTGAATTCTGAATTCAACCAAAGGTTATGGCGCAAACACTCGAACAAATACAAGACTTCAAGGGTAAATATCCAAAGCAATTATGGTATCTTTTCTTCTCAGAGATGTGGGAGCGTTTCTGCTTCTACGGTATGCGCGGAATGCTCACCGTCTTTATGGTGAGTCAACTTTTGATGAAAGAGGATACAGCAAATCTTCAGTATGGTGCCACTCAGGCATTTGTCTATGCTTTTACTTTCATTGGCGGACTCTTCGCGGATAAGATCCTGGGGTTCAGGAAATCGCTCTTTTGGGGTGGATTGATGATGATTACCGGCAGTTGTATTCTGGCTTTTAATCCTCATGATTTATTCTTCATGGGGATCAGTTTCACGATCATTGGAACCGGATTCTTCAAGCCGAATATTTCCACAATGGTTGGAGCCTTGTATCATGAAAATGATTCGAGAAGAGACGCCGGATTTTCATTGTTTTATGCGGGCATCAACGTAGGGGCCTTTGCTGGGTGGATATGCCTGTATTGCCATTGCACAGAGTTATTCCTGGAATCTGGCTTTCGGATTAGCCGCCATTGTAATGACCATAAGTTTGCTTACTTTTCTATTCACACAAAAGAGTCTGGGACCCATCGGACTTTCTCCCTATCTCGTTAAAGGAATCAAGGGAAAGCAATGGCATGAGTACGCTACTTATCTGGGCTCGCTTGCCGTAATTCCATTGATCATGATCATGGTTTCAAAGACTGAGTACACCGATTATTTCATGTACACCATCGGACCGGTTACGCTGATTTATATTTTTTACGAGATGTCGAAATTTAGTATGGTGGAAAGGAAGAAGCTGATGGCGGCATTAGTATTCATTATCTTTTCCATTCTCTTCTGGGCATTTTTCGAGCAAAGTGGCGGATCTCTGGCTTTGTTCGCTGCGAATAACTTAGATAATGATATCGCCGGCATTCAATTCAATCCCAACGGCGTGAACAATGCAGCCAACTCGCTCTTCGTCATCATTTTTGCACCACTTCTGGGACTACTATGGATATGGTTGAGTAAACGAAATAAAGAACCCAATACAGTAATAAAATTTGGTCTCGGATTTTTATTTCTTTCATTGGCCTTCTATGTGTTTTATGCCACCCGGTTTTTTGCCACTGTTGAAGGGATGACATCACTGGAGATATTTACGCTGGCTTACTTTATCATCACTTTCGGGGAACTCTGCCTCTCACCTATTGGTTTATCCATCATGACGAAGCTTTCGCCTCAGCCGTTGCAGGGGGTGATGATGGGGATGTGGTTTCTTGCCAGTGCGTATGGACAATATGTCGCCGGAATTTTAGGTGCCGGGATGGCCTCTCCAAAAGATAATGCGAGTCTGACTGAAAAGCTGATCTCTTATACTGACGGTTACCATCAACTGGCCATTTATGCATTGGTTTCAGGAGTTGCATTAATTATTATTTCCCTTGGTCCGAAAATTGATGGGCGAGGTAAAATAAATTGAAATATTCGTAAATTAGTACATTAAAAATCTAAATCCATCCTTCATGCACATCCGTCTAAAGTCATTAGTAATTGCCTTATCCATCTTCTTCACCTTCCCAACTTTCGCTCAAGCACAGGATGCCAAACCCAATACGACTTCTATTTCGTGGATGAGCTTCGAAGATGCAGTCGCGTTAAATGATAAAGCACCTAAAAAAATATTCATTGATGTTTACACGGCCTGGTGCGGCTGGTGCAAAAAGATGGATGCAAGTACTTTTAAGGACACAGCAGTTGTTAAATATATTGCAGACAATTATTATGCGGTGAAATTAGATGCAGAAACGCGCGATACCATTTTATTCAGAGATAAGATTTTTGTGTATAAGCCGGAGTTCAAAGCCAATGAATTGGCGGTTTCCTTACTCAATGGAAAAATGGGCTATCCCAGTTTTGTGGTGATGGATGAAAAATATTCTCTTCTTACTCCCCTATCCGGATTTCAAACTACCCAGGATTTGATGCCCATATTAACTTTTTATGGTAGTAATGCCTATCAAACAGTGAAGTGGGAAGAGTATAAAAAGTAAAGTTCCGGCTTCCGGCTTCCGGCTTCCGGCTACCAGCTACCAGCTTCCGGCTACCAGCTACCAGCTTTCCGGCTACCAGCTACCAGCTTCCGGCTACCAGCTTTCCGGCTACCAGCTAACGGCTACCTGATTGTGGCTTCCGGTAGTGGGCATTATTTTTTGTTAGGAAGCTTTGATCAAGAGCGGTTTTTTCCTTGAGATGGATTCTCCGGACTATGTGCTTTGAATAAAGTATGCAATTTTTATAGAAGAATTAGTTATTAATTGAATTTTTCTAGGGTTCACGCAGATCCTGATAGCTATCGGGAGCTGAGCCGCAGAGATAATTTCTTCATTTAAAATTCAAGTGCATAAAAGAAGCAGAGAATCTATTTTATAAAAAAATTGTATTCAAAAATTCAACCCTTCAATACCTGGTCTGCAACTCACCGCCCACCGCCCTTAGCTCACAGCCGGAAGCCGGAAGCCCAAAGCAAAGCGTCTAAAAATAAAAATTCAAATTCAACGATCCGGATGCATTGTCATTGTCGAATAAGAAATTGGATGATTTACCCGAATTGGTCACGGTAGATTCAGCGGAAGAGCCATTCCAGGTTTCTGTTTCCACTTCTCCACGTCCTTTTGATTGCAAGGTTGGACCCCAGCCAAACTCAGCGCTCAGGGAAGCCTTTGCAGCAAAGAAATATTCAACACCAATTAATCCCCTCAGGTTAAAGCCAAAACCATTTCCGGGCTTTGAAGATTTTAATCGCGTGACCTGATTTTCGCTGCTGAGTGGATTTCCGTAACTATAGGTTGTTTTATCAGTTGTTATTTTGAAAAGTAATTCTCCTCCGTAAAATCCGCGAACTCTTCCCTGTCCTCGCCATTTTTGAAGTCCGCCACCAATGGTAATGTTGCTGGTAGATAATTTTGTCTCATCTGAAACCGTTTCATTCGGATTCGTACTTCCTATTCTTGGCACTAAAGTATCCGTCTTTTCAACACCGAAACCCATCCTCACCTTTCCTCTGATCGCTGTATTTTCCTTAATCACATAGAGTCCCGTAATGGTGAGCGGATGATAAGCGGTAAAACCGGCAATAGGGGTTTCATTGTTATCATTAAACAAACTCCCCATAAACCGAAGGAAGGGTACGGCATCAAAGCCTAGTGCAATTTCTCCTTTTTCAGGAGTGATGACGATGCCATCGCGGTTTTTAAAAGGTTCTTGTGCAAATAGCAGGGAGGTGCTTAGGAGCAGACTGGCTAGTAAAATCGTTTTTTTCATAAGTGTATTTTTCAAATTACGATTGTTGATGAATCAATTTTATAGGAGAGGAGTTACTAAGGATTTTGATGTGAAGTGTTGAATCGATCTGCTTTGTCGAATATATTATTTACGAAAATAACTTATGTAGCCAATATTGTATTTATTCTGAGAAGCTCCATGTCGAGGGGTTCATGTTGTTTGGTAGCCTGACTGAATGGAGTAAAGAATTTTTCTCCTTTAAGTATACCAATCATCTTTCTGTTTTCACCTGCCAACAGCGATTCTACCGCCCATACACCGAACTTCGCGGCAAGGATGCGGTCAAAGGCAGTTGGACTTCCTCCTCGCTGCACATGACCTAATATGGTGACTTTCGTGTCGTAATGCGGTAATAATTCCTTTATTTTATGTGCAACTTCATCCGCCCCGCCGTTCTTCTCTCCTTCTCCTACAATAATAATACTGCTGTTTTTATTATTCGATTTCCCTTCTTCCAGCTTCTGAATCAATTCATCAAAGTCAGTCACAATTTCAGGCAATAGAATTTCTTCCGCGCCCCCTGCCAATCCTGCCCATAAGGCGATGCAACCCGAATCTCTCCCCATTACTTCAATAAAGAAGCAACGGTCATGCGAGGCTGCGGTATCTCTGATTTTATCCACTGCTTCAATTACATTATTCACGGCAGTATCAAATCCCAGTGTGTAATCTGTTCCTGTAAGATCATTGTCAATAGTACCGGGAATGCCAACGATTCGAATATCCGGATATTTTGTACAGAAGGCTTCGGCACCTTTAAAGGTTCCATCTCCACCAATTGCAACAATAGCATCAATTTGATGTTGCTTTAAATTTTCATACGCCTTTTGCATCCCTTCCGGTGTCATAAAATCCTTGCTGCGTGCTGCTTTCAGGATAGTACCTCCCCGTTGAATAATATTACTCACTGAACGGGACGTAAGGGGCTTAAATTCATCTTCAATCATTCCCTGATAACCACGCATAATGCCATAAAGCCGAAGCTTATTGACTAACCCTGTTCTGACCACCGCCCGGATACAGGCATTCATTCCGGGAGCATCACCTCCTGAAGAGAAAAACGGCTAAACGTTCAATTTTTTGCATCGTAATTTAATAGGGTTTTTTAAAACTAATCGTTTAACGTTAAAGTTCGCAGGTTAGTATAACCGGTTAATATTTGTAAGGGTATCGTGGAGAGGACTTTTTCAATTAGAGCAGTCCTCTGTCCATCATTATTTTTACTTTCAGAATAGAAGCAACACTTAACCCATCTTTTATCTCTCCTCTAAACACCATTTCTACTACCTCTTCGAAAGGCAATTTTCGCACGTGCAACTGCTCCGTTTCTTCCGGAGAATTTCCAACTTCCGACAAATTCTTTGCAATATAGGTATACCCTGTTTCATCCGAAACGGAGTTGCTTAATTGCGATTCTAAAACAAGTTCCCAATGTGCTGCCTGCAATCCGGTTTCCTCCTCCAATTCACGTTTAGCGCCTTCCAGTGGATCTTCTCCTTCCGGACACCCTCCTTCCGGCACTTCCCATTCGTAGGTATTTAAGGTGTAACGGTATTGACCAACGATCCAGGTATTGTTATTTTCATCGAGTGGAATAATAGCAATGGCTTTATTTTTAAAATGTACCACTCCATAAATACCCGGATTACCGGATGGGTTCAGCACCTTAGACTCCACCACCCGAATCCAGTTGTTATCATATTTTACCTCGGAGCTTAATGTGGTCCAGGGGTTCTTTGTAGATGGTGTTGTCATTTTCAGAACTTTTTCTGTAGTTATAGAACCACTAATCTATCGCGATCCCTGCTTAAACTTAGAGATCGCGTTACGTGTAAATTCACTCAGTACAAGAGCGCCGCTCATCCCTGCTCTTTCTACCAGAAGTTGGTCCCAGTTTTCAGTGCCTTCCCAAAATATTTTCTTCAGCATTTTCATGGCTTCGGGATGACTTGTGGCAAGGGTATCCGCCAATGTATTTACTGCCTTATTTAGTTCCTCATGAGTAGAAAACACTTCATTGTAAAGTCCTTTTTCTCTTGCCCAAAAGGCATCTTTCCACGAAGCAGCATTGATGGATAAATGCATAAAAGCAGCCGTACCCATTTTTCTTTCCACCGCCGGACCGACCACGAAAGGTCCTATTCCAACGGCAAGCTCACTGAGTTTTACAGACGCACTATCATGCGCCAACGTATAATCAGCTGCAGCCGCAAGACCCACTCCGCCCCCAACAGCTTTCCCCTGAACAGCAGCGATAATAAATTTGGGTGCCTTGCGCATGGCATTGATCACTTCAGCAAAGCCTGAAAAGAAAATTTTTCCGGTTTCGTCATCATGAATCGACATCAGTTCATCGAACGAGGCGCCTGCACAAAAAGCTTTATCTCCTTCACTTTTCAACACAATTACTTTAGCATCTTCATTTGCACCTGCTGCTCTTATTTCCGCGGCAAGTTCTCTGAGTAAAACTCCCGGCAAAGAGTTAGACTGAGGATGAAAAATGTGATCGTAGCTATCCCCTTGCTTATTTCCGTACTAATTTTTTGAGTCAACATACCTTTAATTCTCCTGATTGAAATTCATTCTTAAACAAATATTTCGATTTAATTAACTTTTACTTTCCCTCTTTCACTGCTAAGTTCTCAATTCTCACTACAAATTCTTAACTCTACATTTCTAATTCTTAATTCTGCATTCTTAATTCTTAATTCTTAATTCTTAATTCTTAATTCTGATTCAGTTTCCTGACCATCGTAAGAATCGTCGCAATTGCCACCGTTTCTCCCGTTTCATCATACACATCTACCAGCCATTTTACAATTCCCTTGGCAATATCTTCCGGTGTTCTCTTTTCAGTGTCTACTTTTTCTTTTACTGTTAAGCGAACGCCAATCGTCATTCCCGGATAAACGGGTTTTGTAAAACGGCATTCTTCTAATCCATAATTCAACATCACCGGACCTTTTTTCGCATCCACAAATAATCCTGCGGCCTTGCTCAATACAAAGTATCCGTGTGCAACTCGTTGCGTAAAGATGGTTCCTTCCAGTGATGTAGCATCCATATGAGCATAGAAATTATCTCCACTCACATTCGCGAAGTTCACAATATCAGCTTCACTAACGGTATGCTTATGGGTAATTAATGTTTCACCTATTGTCAGCTCTTCAAAATGCTTTTTGAAAGGATGTTTGACATCTTCTACCTGCTTTCCACCTGACTGATAGACACCGGTGATATTGGTCAAAGAGGTAGGAGAACCTTGTATAGCCACTCTGTTCAAATAATGAAAGACACCACGCATTCCGCCCATCTCTTCTCCACCTCCTGCTCTTCCGGGACCACCATGCGTTAACATCGGCATTGGAGAGCCATGACCTGTACTTTCTTTTGCACAATCATTATTCAGAACTAAAATACGTCCATGCATGCAGGCCGCACCCAACACATATTCTCTTGCAATTTTGTCATCTGCGGTTATGATACTACTTACCAAAGAGCCCTTTCCCATTTTTGCGAGTTCGATGGCGTCATTTATTGTCTTATAGGGCATAAGTGTAGACACCGGACCGAAAGGTTCCACTTCATGACAATCGGTATTTTTGAAAGGATCTTTATTCAGCATGAGAATTGGCGAAAAGAAAGCTCCCCGCTCCGTATCTCCACCCATCACTTCCATTTTATCCAACGAACCATAAACGATTTCCTGTTGTTTGGATAAGAGTTGAACCTTCTCACGCACTTCTTGCACCTGACTTTTAGAAGCCAAAGCCCCCATACGCACTCCCTCTACATTTGGGTCACCAATGGTGGTGGAAGCGAGACGTTTTCCTAAAGCGATCTGCACATCTTCTATTAAATTTTCCGGAACCATAATACGACGCACGGCAGTACATTTTTGTCCGGCTTTGACCGTGATTTCTTTTTGAACCTCTTTAATGAAAATATCAAATTCCGGCATTCCGGGTTGTACATCCGTACCGAGCACCATGCAATTCAGCGAATCCGATTCCATATTGAATGGCACTGCTTCTTCCAACAAGCGAGGATGAGCTTTTAACATTTTCCCTGTAGATGCAGATCCGGTAAATGTCACCACATCCTGACTACTGACATGATCTAATATTCCGTTTGCCGAACCACAGATCAACTGCAGACTTCCTTCCGGTAAAATGCCGGAAGCCACGATTTCCTTCACTACTGCTTCTGTCAGGAAGGAGGTGATCGTGGCAGGCTTCACTACAGCAGGAACACCGGCCATTAGGTTTACTGCAATCTTTTCCAGCATACCCCATACCGGAAAGTTGAAGGCATTGATATGAATGGCAACACCTTCACGCGGGACACAAATATGATGACCGATAAAAGTGCCGTTCTTACTCAGTTTCACCATATCCCCCTCAAGGCAAAAAGTTTCATTTGGAAATTGACGACGCAGACTGCTGTTCGCAAATAAATTTCCTATGCCACCTTCAATATCTATCCAGCTGTCAACTCTTGTGGCACCTGTAGCCCAACTGATCTTATAAAAATCTTCTTTTTTTGTTCCTAAATGCAGGGCCAGCGCTTTGAGCATACGACCTCTTTCATGAAAAGTCATTTTTCTGAATTGATGTCCGCCGGTTGTACGCCCATAATCCAACATTTTCGCAAAATCGAGTCCCTTACTGCTGGCCGTAGCGATTATTCCGCCGTTAATAGCATTATAAAGTGTTTGACCATCTCCTTCTCCGCTCACCCACTTTCCACAATAGTAATTCTGAAGTTTATTCATTGTCCTGTTTTAACTGCTGCAAAAGTAAGTTTTTTAGGTCATTACCTCTTGCTGCAGACGATGAAGTTCCGCTTTTAATCTTTTAGAATTAGGCCTTAGTGTTTGCCGAAATGAACTCCAATAGATTTCAAAATCAAATGATTAAATGGTGTCATTTTTCGATCCGGTCTGGAAATTGTCAGTTTTAGGCTTCCTTTTAGGCCGTTCGTCCTTTTTATAGACGAAAAGTCGTCCTGCTGAATAATTTTGCATATGAATATCCCTTTAATTTTGAAAGGAAGACGCATGCTTACTTATAAAGTGAATACCTTTAGTGCTTCAGAAAGAATGAAGGAATCGAAAGCAGCGCTTATCAGCAGTTTGAATGATGGATGGCTACGACTGTTGGGAATACCTTCGGTTGCCTTTGTCATTACTTTTTTTTTCTATTCGGAAGAGTGGATAGTAAAAGGTCATGCCTTTTCTTTTTGCTATTTAACATTTCTTGCAGTGACTACTTTTATTTGGTACCTCAATCGTTTTATTTTACTGTATTTCAGACGTACCTATACGTCGATTGATGCAACAGGCAGAAGGATCGCGATTCAGTTGTTCACATCATTAATCGCATCAGCCGTTTTATCTCTTGGTATATCATGGTTATTTGATTGGAGTGAATACTGGGGACGAAGTCTGTTTTGGCAGGATTATCTCTATAACCTGATTGTTATTTTAATTTTTGTTGTTACGATCTCCGGAATATATGAAGCCATCTTTTATTTCGCCCGCTGGAGATTTAGTGTAAGGGAGACAGAGGAGTTGAAAAAAGCGAATCTTCAAAGTCAATTTGAATCATTAAAGAATCAGGTAAGTCCTCATTTCCTGTTCAATTCGTTGAATACTTTGTCATCTTTAATTGAAGAAAATCCTGAAACTGCAATCCGGTTTGTCAATCAACTTTCAAAGGTCTATCGTTATTTATTACAGAGTAATGAAAAGGAATTAACAACGATTAAAGAGGAGCTGGAATTTCTGGATGCCTATATATTTCTTCTGAAAACAAGATTTGGTGATGGATTGAAAATGACAAAGGAACTCCCGGATGAATTTTTAAGCACGCTGATTCCTCCTCTAACGTTGCAAATATTAATTGAGAATGCAGTGAAGCATAATATTGTTTCTGCATCAAATCCACTGCACATTGAAGTCAAATCATGTAAAGAGGAACAAATTTGTGTGGTCAACAATAAGCAAAAGAAAACGATTAATGTTGCTTCAAATGGATTGGGATTAGCCAATATAGCCGCCAAATACAAGTTGTTGAATAAGCCTGCTATAAGAATAGATGACGGCGCCACAGAATTTATTGTTAGTTTACCTATTATAAAAAATTAAAATCATGAGAGTGTTAATAGTCGAAGATGAAAATCTTGCTGCAAAGAGGATCCGTAAAATGGTGGAAGAGCATGAACCGGATTTTATTATTGAGGAAATAACGGATAGCATTGAATCAACAGTCAACTGGCTCAATACGCATCCACATCCAGACCTGATATTAATGGATATTGAGCTGGCTGATGGTCAGAGCTTCGAAATCTTCAATCGTGTAGAAGTGAAGAGTACCATAATTTTTACAACCGCTTATGATGAGTTTGCAATCCGTGCGTTCAAAGTGAATAGCATTGATTACCTCTTAAAACCTATTGATCCGGAGGAGCTGAAGAAAAGTTTTGATAAACTGAAACGCATTACTGAAACCAACCTTTCTGAGGTATCCCGAATTGATGTGGATTCCATCGTTCATGCATTGCGGGAGAAGAATGTACCGGCTTTTAAACAACGGTTTTTAGTGAAGCAAGGGCAACGACTTATCCCTATTGATATCAATGAAATTGCCTTCTTTTATACAGAGGATAAGATCAGTTTTATCAAAACATTTAATGACCAACGGTATATTGTTGACCATTCCCTGGATGAACTTGAAGAATTGTTAAATCCAATGGAATTTTTCCGCGCGAACCGTCAATTTATCGTCAGTCCGCGATCGCTGGAAGGAATACATCATCATTTTAACGGAAAATTAAAAATCAACCTAAAGCCGCTTGCGGCAGAAGAAGTATATGTAAGTCGCGAAAGAGCTTCGGATTTCAAAAAATGGTTGGGTGAAGAGTAGTGTGTTCAAATAGAACTATGCGTTCAATTATATATAAACACTACCCGGTTTATTCTTGTTTCCTGACGTAAAGCGAACTATTGCTTCCTTTCATCTCTAATTGGTAATTGGCGTCGATTTGTTTTTTAACATCTGCATCGCATGAGTCATTATTATCAGCAGGTGAATGCCACATGGTAATATAATTCACTTTCATACCGGTTTGTTTCTCTGATGAGAGGATTCGCACACAGGGATGGTTGGAAGAAACATGGTTTCCCATATGTATTTCCGGATCCATTCCTTTTTTCCATAGCAAGGGAAAGAGGTCATGCGTTGCTTCGTAGTTATCCAGCACGACAATCCTTTTTGTAGCTCCCAGGTAGCAGGATAAATTGGAATGCATCCAGTTACCGGAATAATTGAGGGGAAGTAATACCCTGTTTCCTTCTATTTTCTCTGCCATGGAGATATACTCTTTCGCATTCCCGTTGAGCTCCAGTTGTACTCTCCAATGCACTCTCATCATCCCCACACTGAACAGAGCAGAAAGAACTGCACCAGCCACCTGAAATTTTTTAGGAATCCGTAACGTCACTAACCATAAAATCAGAGCCATAAAGAACCATTGTACCAATCTTACAGAAAGAATACCTCCCGAGGCCATGCTGTCAGGCATAATAAAAATCAAGGCCAATGAAATTATTAAAATGGTAAAAAATGTTTTTTGGAAGCGTTGAACGGTTCGGTGAAAAACTCCGGTAAAAATGAGTAATACCATCAACACGGAATAACCTAATGTTATGCTGCGTTCGGTAGGATAATCATAAACTATAAACATTCGCGAGTATATGATATCACTTAAAAGCTGCAAGACGGGTAATCGGCTCACTTCTCCTCTAAATCCACCGGTGCCGGCAGAAGCAAGAAAAATAATGGTAAAAAGAAGACCCGGGGTACTACAAACGAGCAATATTTTTAAATCCTTTAATACTGCTTTTCTGTTATTGTTACCCTGACTGAATATGCTGATTAATCCTGCGAATAGTCCGGATAGCAGAAATACAACTAAATGTGAAAAGTACAGGACTAAGAAAAATAGTGCCACTTGCAGGATGAGTTTAGAGGTGAATTTATTTCTGTGATTTCTTATCCAGAAGGAGAGCCACCAGGGAAGTATTGCCAGAGCAAAAGAGAAATTGTAAAATCCCAGCAGGAATGGAAAGCTCAGCAGAAAGGGGAAATACAACCAGGATAACCAAACGGAAGAGGGCTCAATCGTTTTTACTAATTTTCTATAGCCCACTGCAGACAATACGATGACGAGCATCAGAAAAATTTTCTCAGTAAATAATGGAGGAAAGACAAACAACAATGAGGTCAATAGAAAATGCCCGGTCCAATTCGGATGCGGAAAACCATTGAATTCAAAGAAGTGATTTACCGCGACATTATTTTCGGTTAAAAGTGATTTCATCAAATTGGCATTGTACAAATGGGTAGGTCCATCTAACGTAACAAATGGACTTAGTACCACAATCGGAAAAAGGTGCAATAAGAGGATCATGATAAAAAAAATCATCTCCGTTTTATTCTCTTTGTTTTTCATCATCAGCGCTGAAAAATATCTTATTTTTTCCGATGTTCTGAAAAGCAGGATTTTTTTCATATAAACTTATTGTTAATGAATAGATTATGACATAGAAAAAAATGATGATTTTACGCATTTTTAGGCTATTTTTGTTTTATGAATCCCTTCGTTGTCTCTGCCCGGAAGTATCGTCCTGCAACATTTAATACCGTTGTTGGCCAGGAACATATAACAAGTACATTAAAAAATGCAATACGCACCAACCATCTTGCTCAGGCCTTTCTTTTTTGCGGTCCCAGGGGTGTTGGAAAAACAACTTGCGCCAGAATTCTCGCAAAAACGCTCAATTGTAAGCAACTCACTCCTGATTTTGAAGCCTGCAATACATGTGACTCTTGTCTTTCGTTCAATAACGGACAATCGCTGAATATTTATGAGTTGGATGCGGCTTCTAACAACTCGGTAGATGATATCCGTAGTTTGGTAGAACAAGTTCGATATGCGAGATCATTCCTACCATTCTTTCCCGTTGTCAGATTTTTGATTTCAACCGCATTCAAATGGAAGATATTGCCAATCATCTTGCCTTTGTAGCAAAGGGAGAAGGTGTTAAGGCGGAAGAAGAAGCTTTACATATTATCGCCCAGAAAGCAGATGGTGCGTTGAGAGATGCGCTTTCAATTTTTGATCAGATTGTGAGTTTTGCAGGGAATAATCTTACTTACAAAGATGTCATCAGCAACCTGAGTATTCTGGACTATGATTATTATTTTAAACTGACCGATCAGATTAGAAATGGAAATATTCCACAAGTTTTAGTGACCTTTAATGAGTTGTTGGCAGATGGTTTTGACGGACATCATTTTATAAGCGGATTAGCTTCTCATTTCAGAGACCTGTTGGTCTCAAAGGATGAACTGACCTTACCCTTGCTGGAAGTGAGTAAAGGAACCAGGGAAAAATATAAAACACAAGCCGCAATTATTGATCAAATTCACTTATTGAAATACCTCAACATTTGTAGTAAATGTGATATTGATTTTCGTTCTGCCCGAAACCAGCGTTTGCATGTAGAATTGGCGCTCATTCGCCTATGTTCGGTTGGTGGCTCGGTCACTATTGAAACCGGATTCGATGCAGGTACTGAAAAAAAAAGCCCGCTTAACATTACCAATATAGGTGCTGTTGGTAAGCCGGAGGCTACAATTAATTCCACCCCGGCTAAACAACCCTTTAAAGAAATAGAACCGGAGTCAAAAGTTACCTCCACTACTCCGGTTGCAGTAGCGTCATCTCCATCTCCTTCGAAAGTTAATCCTCAAGAGGGCAGTACTCCCCTATCTGCTTCCCGAAGCACCGGACTTCTGCAGGGTACATCATTATCCTCACTGAAAAAAATACAGGTTGAAGTGGCAGAAGAGAATGTCCCGAGGGTTAAGGTGAATGAGAAAACAGAAGTTTTTGATGTAAATCAACTTCAACTCATTTGGAAGGAGTATGCTGATAAAGTGAAAGCTGATGGAAAGCTTCAATTAAATGCTACCCTCACCATGAATGAGCCGGTGTTGAAGGATGATTTTGTAATTGAACTTATTTTAAATAACCAGGCGCAGGAAGATTTGTTAAGAGATGAAAAGTCGGAGCTAATTCAATTTCTCAGAGAGCGACTTAACAATGGTTTGATCAATGTGATTACCAGAAAAGAGATGAAGTCTGATGATCCTGAAAATGCTTACACCAACAAAGAGAAGTATATAAAAATGGTGGAGAAAAATCAGGGGCTTGATGATTTTAGAAAACAATTGGGGTTAGAATTAGAATTATAAAAAAATATTGTATTTTACACCAACTTACAAGATAAACGAATCGAATGGCCATACTTGCCAGTATAATAAAAAAGGGATTATCACTGCGTCATCGCATACGATTAGCAGAGAAATCTCCTGATTATTATCAAAAGCGCGAATTGAAGAAATTGTTGCGAAAAGCACAGTTTACGATGTTGGGTCAGACCTATAATTTTTCCGGAATGGTCAATAGCCGGAATTTCGTTAATAAATTCAGAGCATCAGTGCCTGTGCATGATTATAACGCCATTTATGCACGTTGGTGGAATAAAAGTCTTCATAACGAGGAGGATGTTGCTTGGCCCGGAAAAGTCCGCTATTTTGCACTCAGCAGTGGTACCTCCGATAGCTCCAGTAAACATATACCCGTGACAAGTGAAATGGTAAGATCCATTCAGCGAACCAGTATACGTCAGATTATTAGTTTGGGTGGATATTCCGGTTTACCTGATGACATTTTCTCCAAAGGAATTTTAATGCTGGGTGGCAGTACGCATCTTCATCAGCACGGTTCTTATTTCGAAGGAGATTTAAGCGGAATTACAGCAAGCAAAATACCTTTTTGGTTTCAGCATTTTTACAAGCCGGGAAAGAAAATAGCGAGAGAGAAAGACTGGAATACGAAATTGGAAGAAATAGTGGAGAATGCCGCTAAATGGGATATTGGAATTCTCGTAGGTGTCCCGGCATGGTGTCAATTGCTTATTGAGAAGATTCTGGATTATCATAAAATAAAGAATATTCACGAGCTCTGGCCTAATCTTACCATATATGTGCATGGTGGGGTATCGTTTGAGCCGTATCGAAAAAGTTTTGAGAAACTGATTGCAAAACCATTAACCTATATTGAAACCTATCTTGCTTCTGAAGGATTCATAGCGTATCAGCACGAACAGGATAATCGTTCCATGCGACTGGTAGTGAATAATGGATTGTTTTTCGAATTTATTCCGTTCAATTCTGAGAATTTTAATGTGGATGGTGAGTTGGTGCGTAAGCCAAAAACCCTTCTCATTAATGAAGTGGAAGAGGGTGAAGAATATGCCTTATTGCTCAGCACTTGCTCCGGTGCCTGGCGCTATTTGATTGGGGATGTGATTAAATTTACCAGTGTAGAAAAGGCGGAAATTATCATCACCGGCAGAACAAAGCATTATCTGAGTCTTTGCGGGGAACATTTATCGGTCGATAACATGAACAAAGCCATTGAGATGGTGTCCGATGAATTTAATATCAGGATAAATGAATTCAGTGTTTCCGGAATTAAACATGGAAGCCTTTTTGCCCATAAGTGGTACATTGGTACTGATGATCCGGTGTCGGCAGAAGAGCTGAAAACAAGCCTGGATGAAAAGCTGAAAATTTTAAATGATGATTATCGTGTCGAAAGAAAGTCGGCATTGAAAGAGATCTTTGTTGAGGTTGTTCCATTAAAAGTTTTTTTAAGCTATATGGAGAAAAATGGTAAGATAGGCTCTCAGAATAAATTTCCACGCGTATTGAAAAATCACCAGTTTGAAGATTGGGAAAAGTTCGTAAAGGGCGTACTCGTTTAGTTCCTCCTATGTTTGTATCCGGATTTACTTTCGTCAGGAATGCTGTTAAATACGATTATCCTTTTGTGGAATCCATTCGCTCCCTCCTGCCTCTGGTGGATGAATTGATCGTTTGTTTAGGTAATTCTTCCGACGACACGGCCTCTCTACTTTCTGAAATCAATGATTCGAAAATTAAAATCGTTCCCTCTGTGTGGGATGATTCTTTAAGGGAAGGTGGTCGGGTGCTTGCGGTGGAAACGGATAAGGCTTTTCATGCTGTTTCTCCGTCGGCCGACTGGTGTATTTATTTGCAGGCGGATGAAGTAATTCATGAAGAAGATATTCCGGTCATTAGGAAGGCTATGAAAGATGCACTTCCTGACAAAAAAATAGAGGGCCTTTTATTTAACTACATTCATTTTTATGGAAGTTACTCATATGTTGGGAGTTCGAGGCGGTGGTACAGGCATGAAATACGGATTGTCAGGAATGACAAACGCATTCACTCCTACCGCGATGCTCAGGGATTTCGATTAGATGGAAGAATGTTAAACGTGAAAAAAATTGATGCCCGAATTTTTCACTATGGGTGGGTGAAAAGTCCAGTGCTTCAACGGGAAAAACAATTGAATTTTCATAAACTATGGCATCCGGATGAAAAGGTGGATAAAATGGTTAAGGATGCTCCCTATGATTATTCCGGGATAGATCTGTTGAAGAAGTTTAAGGGGACTCATCCTGAAGTGATGGCGTCGCGCGTGAAGGCTCAGGATTGGGAATTGGATTTTGATACTTCAGCAAATAATTTGAGTGTTAAGAATCGTGTTTTACATCGTATCGAAAATCTGACCGGCTATCGTTTATTCGAATATAGGAATTATAAAATTATTAAGTAGAAAAAATCAAATTTTCGTAGATGTTCCAACCGTTTCTTTTTTGGATAACCGGCAGATCATTTTAGTAAGCAGAAACGGTAGTGTAAAGAATAAAAGAAGGGCTATTGTAATAAAGTAAATGGGACTATTGTCCAGGGCAATGCGGTTTTCGGAAACATAGTATCCAATGATTGGATCAAGGATAAATAGAATCACCAGTATAAAAACAATAATTCCGATTGACATGGAAAGATAGTACGTCCTTCTTTCATGGATAAAACGTACGTGAAACTTCTTTCGATATCTCCTCATGGCTACTCTGGTTAGAATTGCCCAGGCAAAGAAAAGCAGAACCCAGCTGAGCCATTCCAAAAGTATATTTAAGAATCCCGAAGCACTTTCCATTTCTGTATCAGATGGGAATTCTTAATGAACGGTAAATTTTAGCCATCAACCAGGCCGGACCAATGAGCAGAAACTGTAAATCCTTTAAAAAGGAAGGCTTTTTCCCTTCTATTTTATGTCCGGCAAATTGTCCGATCCATGCGCATATAAATACAATTAAAAATATCCAGACAGCATCGTTGAAAAATTGAATGAAAACAGAATAAGAGACTACTAAACATATACTGCTAAATATCAACATTCCTATCCAAAGGGTTTTCGACAATATGAAGTAATATATAGTTAACAGCAGAAGTGCAGGAATGGCAAGATTCCCAACGACGGGCAAGGTGACCAACAGTAAAAAGCCGGTAATACTCCAAAAAATGAGAGGAACACATATCCGGTGAATCAGGATATTGGTGTGGTTTTGATGACTTACGGCATATTCATCCAATAAAGGTTGAAGTGCTTTCATTTTGAATGTTGTTAGTAATATTCTGATCAAAGAAATCAAATTTTGTATTTCAATAATCAATCGCTTCTATTATTTTTGAACCATGAGAATATGCGGTCTGCTTGTTTTTGCTTTTTTCCTGAGTTGTTCAGGGAGAGTGGAGAAGAATCCGGAAAATAGTAGGAATGCAAATGTTAGCGATGTCTCCCTTGTTAAACAAGGAATTGGTGCCGCTCAAATGCTCAGTCGTCAACCTTGTTTTGCTGACAATCAGCTAACCCATTCTGTTTATTATCCGGCTTCGTTTTCGGAACATGCCCGTTTTCCGGTATTCATACTTTTTGATCCGCATGCGGATGGTGATTTCCCACTCCACCTTTACAAATCGCTGGCGGATAAATATGGAGTTATATTACTTTCTTCCAATGATAGCAGGAATGGGAATTCGGCAGAACGAACAGCAGCCATTTTACAGGGAATGATGGCTCAGGTCACCCATCTTCAAAAAGCCGATACCTCATTGATTTTTTGCGGTGGATTTAGTGGTGGAGCACGGGTAGCAGCCATGCTGGGTCTGGCACCCTCCGGAATTAAAGCAATAGTTGTTTGTGGCGCCGGTATCCCTCAGGGAACCTGGCAAGGTATTCCACCTCACCTCATCGTGGCGATTGCAGGTAACCGCGATATGAATCTTTCGGAAATAATTCGATTTCAGGTACAGGATCAACGGTTACAAAGCCGGTATCAGTTGATTCGGTTTGATGGCGGGCATTCATGGCCACCTTTAAAGCAGATGGAGAAAGCATTTATTGCTTTTAAAAGTATTGCGCAACGTGATCGGATGGAAGACGCCAATTTATCGTGGATGAACAAGGCTTTGGTCCAAATGAGAACAGCTATTTCTGAAGAGAAAGATCCCATCATTAAAGCAGAAAGCTATAGATGTCTTTTGAAAAATTTTCAGGGAGTAATTGATGTGTCGAAGGATCAGGATGAATATTTAAGTCTGGTGAAATCAAAAGCCTATTTATCTGCACATAATAAGGAGTCAGCACTGTTACAAGAAGAAGAAAAAATTAAATCAGCCTATTTTCAGGCATTCGGTTCCAGGGATACTTACTGGTGGAATAAGGAGATGAACAGGTTTCTGGATACCACCTCTTTTTCAAATGATAATGCTAAAATTTCCATGATCAGACGCGTGCAGGGAGCACTTAGTTTGACGATCTATATGTCGCTGACCAGAGCTGTAGCTGCATTGGAGAATAGTCAGCAAATGTACTTTTCAAGGTTTCAGAGATGTGGAACGTTGTAAAAAAGAGGCTTCATTTGCATCAATACTATCCGATTATGGATTTCAGTCAATAATTAATCAAACACCCTTATAAAACCCGGTATGATTTCATCCTTAAGAGCAGAGTACAATAGTGCGTTTTCCGAAGAAAAATACAAGCGATTTCTGGAAGATATGAATGGCACTTTCGGTTATGAAATTGAATTCAGAGTTTCTGAAACCCCCATCTTTATCGATAAGGAATTTAGAAAAAAAATTGAGAAAGCAGGTGAGGAAATCGTGGATGTGTTGGTCTCTCCTGATTTTAAAGCCCAATCTTTCGCTGCCATCCCTCCTGCTCTTCATGTGGGCAATGAGGACGAACATACCAATTTACTGGCTATTGATTTTGCCATTTGTGAGGATGGGAATGGAGGCTTTACACCACAGTTGATCGAATTGCAGGGCTTTGCCTCTTTGTATTGTTACCAGGAATGGCTGGCGGAGATGTATAGAAAGCATTTCTCCATTCCCTCTTCGTTTGATAATAAATTTAATGGATTTACTCATTCGTCTTATTTGAAGAGATTGAAAAATGTGATTATTGGTAATCAGGATCCGGAACAAACCATCTTGCTTGAAATTGAACCCTGGAAACAAAAAACGCAAATAGATTTTTATTGTACGCGTGAATATCTTGGTATTCCCGTAGTCTGTTTATCAGAATTAATCCGGGAAGGCGAAAGTTTATTTTATATGAAAGCAGGAAAGAAAATTCCTGTGAAGAGGATATATAATCGCGTGATTTTTGATGAACTCTTGCAGCGTAATGATTTTGCTAATCTTCCTTTTCATCTGACGGAAGATGTAAATGTAGAATGGGTATCACACCCCAACTGGTTTTTCAGAATCAGTAAGTATACTATGCCCTTTCTTAAAAATCAATTTGTACCGGAAACACATTTTGTCAAAGACTTAAAATCAATTCCTGATGATCTCGAAAACTGGGTACTCAAACCTTTGTTCAGTTTCAGCGGTCAGGGAGTCGTTTTCGATGTGAAAGAAGAGGATGTGAAGCAAGTAAAAGATCCTTCCAATTTCATTTTACAACGTAAAGTGATGTATGCCCCGGCTGTTCAATCACCGACTGGTCCTGTAAAATGTGAAATCCGATTACTTTATTTATGGGATAAAGGTGAAAAGCGACCTCAACTCACTCTCAATTTAGGACGGATGAGTAAAGGAAAAATGATAGGCGTTCGGTACAACCAAAACTTAGATTGGGTGGGCGGCACTACTTATTTCCTTGAGAAAGATTAGAATTTTAAGCAATCAGGGCTTAGGCGCAGGAGGCGGAAGCTCAAAAGCCTTGCAATCATGCTCAAAATTGCCTTTGTGAGCCCCATCGCAAAATGGTTTGTTCTTCGAAAGTCCACATCGGCATAGCGAAACCGTAGTTCGGCCATTCAGATTGAAACTATTTCCTTCCGGGTCAATGATGTTGAAGTCCCCTTCCACACGAATGGAACCATTTGAATTAATTTTTATCGTTGTTGACATTTTTAAATTTCTTTTCCGGTAAGTAGGTGTATAATAACATGAGTCCACAGAGACAGCTGCAACTCATTAGAATATAAAACACAACCATGATGGATTTGTTATAAGCATCCAGGTTCATTTCATGCTGAACAATTCCGATAAGAGACAGGAAATTTGCGATGGTTCGCTGTGTGAATACCAACAAACCGCTAAAGGATAATCCTAAACCTACCCAAATGGCTTTAGGATTTTTGTTGCAAAACCAGGCAACGACCCATAATGCCATTCCCAATAGAACAGCTGCAAGCATCATTTTGGTAGCCTTTCCACCAATGATCGCATAAGTAGCTAATCCATTGATTATTAATAATGAACCCTGTACAACAAGTGTGCGTACGTAAGGAAAAGAATGCATGGATTGAATAATTAATATAAGGGTATGAAGATATTGATTTTAGCAATTGCGACAATTTAAATTGTTGAATTCTGACCCATTTCAAGTGGAATACTTTTAAACATGGCCGGCGTAAACAAATCGTTTGAATTTAGTTCTGCATGTGTCTTATTCACTAATTTTGCAACATTATAAAATAAGTGCATGGTGATTGAACCCCTTTCTAAGCAAGCTGAGTCAACGGCATACGTCCCAAAAGTATTAATGCTCGGATGGGAGTTTCCTCCGGTTATTAATGGTGGATTGGGTGTTGCCTGTCATGATTTATGCATTGCGATGTCAAAGTATTCCAATGTGACCATGATTATACCAAAATCAAATCCTGATTTTGTTGTTAAAAATCTTAATCTTATAGGATTAAATACCATTGATGCGAAGACTTTAAGGAATATCGGTCATGCAGATTCGTATCGAAAAGTAAAACAGGTTCATTTTATAAATACGCATTTAAATCCCTATTACAACGGGAACCTTGAACCCCATCATGATCTGCAGAATTTAACCAGTCAATATCTGAAGGCCATTAAAATAGGAGATGAAACCGTTGAAGTTTTTCAAATTGATGACCTTTATGGTGGAGATGTCATCGAAAAGGTTACCATTTTCGGTAAGCTGGCTGCCAAATTGGCTCTTTCTCTCGATTTTGATGTTATTCATGCACACGATTGGATGACCATGATTGCCGGTATGGAAATTAAAGCCAAAACGGGAAAACCATTGGTTATGCATATCCACTCTCTGGAAGTGGACAGAGGTGGTCCTCAAAGTAAGGGCTGGGTATATCAGGTAGAGAAGCGTGGGATGGAATATGCGGATATTCTAATGCCGGTCAGTAATTTTACCGGTCATGTGATTCACGATTATTACCATATCCCCTGGAGTAAAATCGTTCCGGTTCATAATGGTATCAGACCCGTTGAACCTTTTAAAAGCGAACAAATGTTCAAAGAAAAAATGGTTCTTTTTGTTGGAAGATTAACAAGACAAAAAGGTCCGGAATTCTTTGTTGACATTGCAGAGCGCGTCCTTGAGAAGGATCAGAATGTTCGGTTTGTAATGGCAGGAACAGGCGAATATTTCAATCCCTTACTCGAAAGAGCAGCTCAAAAAGGAATTGCGCATCGATTCCATCTGACCGGATTTCTGAATTTGGATAAAGTCAGAAAATTACTTTCCATTGCGGATGTTTATGTGATGCCATCGCTATCGGAACCATTTGGACTTTCAGCAGTTGAAGCTGTTCAGTTCGGAATTCCGGCTGTTATCAGTAAGCAATCCGGCGTTTCCGAAGTATTGAATGGATCATTAAAATTCGATTATTGGGACATCAACAGAGCTGCCGGGTATATTTTAAGCCTCTTACATGATCCGGTATTAGTGGAAAATGTGAAGGCCGATGCGTATAAAGATCTCGTTAATATATCCTGGGATAATTCTGCGAAAAAAGTAATCGATGGGTATAATAAGTTTAAATTAATTCCGGAGCCGGTTTGAGGTAATACTACTTCCACCCTGCTCTGTTCATAACCTGCGTTTCCATTTTTTATTTTTTTCTCGTTCTGCCGTATATTCGTCATTCATAAAGAAATTGTGCTATGCCATCTGTTTGCTTCTACTTCCAGGTTCATCAACCCTTCCGTTTAAAACGATATTCCTTTTTTGACATTGGGAAGGATCATTTTTATGAAGATGATGAAAAGAATAAGCTGATTCTGGATAAGGTTTCAGAAAAATGTTACCTGAAAACTAATCGGAAAATTCTCGATCTCATCAACCGGCATAAAGGGAAATTCAAGGTATCTTACTCTATCAGTGGAACCGCCCTGGAGCAATTCGAAAACCATCGCCCTGACGTTTTACAGTCGTTTATTGACCTTTCTAAAACCGGTTGTGTAGAATTTCTATCCGAAACGTATTACCACTCCCTTAGTTTTATTTATTCGAAAGATGAATTTAAACGTCAGGTGGAAATGCACAGAGAAAAAATCAAGTTGTATTTTAATCAGACACCCAAGGTTTTTAGAAATACGGAGTTGATTTATAACAATGAGCTGGCTTCTTTTATTGAGAAGATGGGATTCAAGGCCATTGTTTGTGAAGGTGTCGACAGGCATCTCGGCAACAGAACTCCCAACTTTTTATATCAACCTGCCGGTACTTTGAAAATAAAATCCTTCTTGAAAAATTATAGACTTTCTGACGATATCGCCTTCCGTTTTAGTGACCGGAATTGGAATGAATGGCCCTTGCATGCCGATACTTTCGCATCATGGGTGCATAAGATTGCCGGAAATGGCGAGGTCATGAATCTCTTCATGGATTATGAAACCTTTGGTGAACATCAATGGGAAGAAACAGGAGTGTTCGATTTTCTTGATCACCTGCCCATGGAAATCATGAAACATTCCGATTTTGATTTTAAAACCTTATCTGAAGCCGCTGATCAGTACAAGGTAAGAGATATTTATGATGTTCCGGAATTTACCAGTTGGGCTGATGCTGAGCGCGACCTTAGTGCTTGGCTGAGTAATGCTATGGAAAAAGAAGCCGCCAAAAGAATTTATCAGTTGGAAGAAAAAGTATTGCTCACCGGAAATAAGGACCTTATAGATGTGTGGGGCAAAATGCAGACAAGTGACCATTTCTATTACATGTGTACTAAGTTCTGGAGCGATGGAGATGTACATAAGTACTTCAGTCCATATGATTCTCCTTACGATGCCTATATTTATTATATGAACGTGTTGGCTGATTTTGAAACGACTATTGAGGAAACGGTAAAGGATATTACTCCCGTAAAAAAATCACGCAGACGAAAAGAGATTGCGGACAACTAATCAAAGCGTCCAATAAGCTAATCAGTATATATTCGGGAAATGGCCAGCGGGCATATCAATCACTCCAAAGTTACTACTGCCGGTATGTTGGTAACACTTGGAATAGTGTATGGCGACATTGGTACTTCACCACTCTACGTGATGAGTGCTGTTATAGGATCAAAGCCGATTGAAGAAAGTTTAGTTTTAGGGGGGCTTTCCTGCGTATTTTGGACACTAACCATTCTGACTACCTTAAAGTATATCATTCTCACGCTTCGGGCTGACAATAAAGGTGAAGGCGGAATTTTTTCATTGTATGCATTGGTGCGCAAAATGCATATCAAATGGTTAGCCATTCCCGCTATGATTGGAGGGGCTGCTTTGTTGGCAGATGGAATTATTACCCCTCCTATTTCGGTTTCTTCCGCTATTGAGGGACTTAAAGTAATCAACCCGGATATTCCGACTGTTCCAATTGTCACCTTTATCATTTTTGCTTTGTTTTTTATTCAACAGTTCGGTACAAGATTCGTTGGACGATTTTTTGGTCCGGTCATGTTGGTTTGGTTTTCGATGTTATTAATCTTAGGAGTGATTGCCATCTTTGAGAATCCGGTTGTATTTAAAGCAATAAATCCCTATTATGCATATCACCTGCTTACCTCCTATCCGGAGGGCTTCTGGATACTCGGTGCGGTATTTTTATGTACTACAGGAGCAGAAGCTTTATATACTGATTTAGGACATTGTGGCAGGAATAATATCAGAGTGAGTTGGGGATTTGTGAAGGTAGCTTTACTTGCAAATTATTTTGGACAGGGCGCCTGGCTCTTAAATCACACCGGCAAAGCAATTGAAGGGATAAAACCCTTTTATGCGCTGATGCCGGATTGGTTTGTACTGACCGGAATTATCATAGCCACTTCTGCTGCAATCGTTGCCAGTCAATCTTTTATCAGTGGTATTTTTACACTCATTAATGAAGGAATGCGCCTTGATTTTCTTCCAAAGGGAAGAATAGAATATCCCACCGATTTAAGAGGACAGTTATATATCCCCACTATCAACTGGTTACTCTGTTTAGGATGTATTGGAATCGTACTTTATTTCCAGCAATCGTCGAAGATGGAAGCTGCTTATGGACTTTCTATCATTATTACAATGCTCATGACAACATTGCTTTTAACCTACTATCTCTATCTGAAAAAATACAATCGGGTATTGATTGGATTTATTTTTGTTGTTTTAATGTGCATAGAAATCGCTTTCCTGGTGGCGAATCTCAGTAAGTTCTCTCATGGAGGATATGTTACTATAATCATTCTGGCAGTAATTGTGGCTATCATGTGGGTATGGTATGAAGCACGAAAGATCAGAACCGGCATGGTTGAATTTGTAAAGCTCGAGAAGTATTTTGAAATCATCTCGGATGTGAGCAAGGATGAAACTATCCCGAAATACGCTACTCATCTTGTTTATTTGACGAGCGCCAGAACCGATAAGGAAGTTGAAAATAAAATCATTTACTCCATTCTTCAAAAGCAACCTAAGCGGGCTGATGTTTACTGGCTAGTGCATGTAGATGTTGTAGATGAACCTTATACCCTGGAGTATAGTGTGAAGGAATTGGTAGAAGATAAAATTGTACATGTGCGGTTTAAAATCGGATTTCGCATTGAGCCGAGAATTAATCTCATGTTTCGTCAGGTGGTTCAGGAATTGGTGGAAAGAAAAGAAGTTGACATTACCAGTCGCTATGCGTCCCTGAATAAAGAACATCTTGCAGGAGATTTCCGCTTTATTGTTATGGAGAAATTTTTATCCTACGAAAACACGCTTAAGTTTTATACAAAGTTTATTCTGAATATATATTTTTTTATGAAGAGAATGAGCCTGAGCGAAGAAAAAGCTTTTGGACTTGATTCCAGCACGGTTCTAGTTGAAAAAGTGCCGCTGATCGTAACACCACCCGGTTCCTATAGTTTTACCAGAGTATACTAGAATTAACGTAGTACTAAAAAAAAGGCTGACCCTTCCGGAATCAGCCTTTTTTGATGAAGTGACTTTTTATTTTTTATAGAACGATTTCAATGCTTGTTGATCACCAACGCTAACCAGTAACCGGTAAATTCCTGTCTCTAAATGGGCAGGAACCGTAATATTAAAGTCCTGTAAACCGGGTCTGCCGGTGTAAGTGATCTTTTCAGAAAGACTCTTTCCGGTGATATCGAGATATTGAATGCTGACCGGAGAATTATCGATCAGGTTCAATCGTAATGTCGCCTCATTGATCACGGGATTTGGAAAAAGTATGGTGTTAAATGGATCACCCTCTACGGAAGAAATTCCTGCAGTTCCCTGATCTTCGGAAACCGTGAGCGTGTTGGTGCGGATGATGTCACCATTGGATTGTGAATTTCCGTTTGAGAAATTAAAAGCACCATAAAACGTCACATTCCCTGTACCCGCAACAGGAGCTACCCAATTGAACGACCATGTTCGTCCTCCTGTTCCGGCTGTACCACTTGAAGTATGTGTAATATATTTCGTACTGACAATTTTAGTAGTAGAGGGGTTTGTAACCACAATACTTCCCTGTAACGCACCACTGGCATTCATGGGCGAGATCTGGAAACCATATTTATTGATTCCTGTTTGTGCAGGCGATGCCGTTATCGTGTAAGTCTGACCGGGGACATAGCCCGTTACAGGAATGTTTGAACTGATAATTTGTGTTGGTGAAACAGTCGCGGATCCGGCATGACAATTTGATGCTGCACAAGTTGCATTGTCAAATGGAGATCCTGTCCTGCCGGCCGGAGCACCAGTGTTGTTACTGATCGCCTCATTTCCACTGGTCTGCAGTAGAATAATAATGGTTACCAGAAATATTGAACTTAGAGTAAAGGTTCTTTTCATATTTAATATATTATTTGGTTTGGAATGCCAATTCACTGTTGTCCGGGGAAAGTATAAAAATGTAAAAAATAAAAGGGAAGATTTCTCCTCCCTTAAAGATGATTAGTTTTGAGTTGCGCTTAAAACAGTATCATCATGAGCAAAAGTACAAGTTTTACCGGACAGCCGATCTTTACGCAGCTTTTAAAGTTAATTCCCAGAGAGATGGTGTCTCGGCTGTCAAGCCATTATCAAACAAATCGGTATGTAAAAAGCTTTAGCACCTATGAACATTTGGTGTCCATGTTGTTCTGTGTTTTTCAACGATGTACGTCAATAAGAGAAGTCGTTACCGGAATGCAGGCCTGGGAGCATCGCTTAAAACATTTAGGGGGTCAAATCATACCCCAAAAGGAGTACCCTGTCAGAGGCCAATCAACGGCGATCTGCTCAATTTTTCGAGCAGTTATTCCATGACTTAGTGAAGATGTATTCCAGATCCAGTTTACCGGACAGCCGCAGATCCAACGATATTGATTCCCGATTGCTTTTAATCGATTCTACAACGTTTGAACTCTTTAGTGACGTGATGGGTGGAGCCGGTTGCTTTTCCAAAGACGGGAAGCGCAAAGGAGGTGTTAAGGCCCATGTAATGTTGAATCCAATTCATGGCATACCCGATATAGTTTACTTAACCCCGGCCAAGGAAAATGATCGTGTTTTCCTTTCAAAAGTAATAGCCGAAAAAGGTTCAATACTGGTCTTTGACAGAGGGTATTTCAACTACCGTCAATGGCAAAAATGGACTGAACAGGGGGTATGGTGGGTGACTAGAATGAGAAGTGATTCGGTTTATCAAGTATTAGAAGAATTTAATGTGAATGAAAAACAGAAAAAGGCAGGTGTCCTGTCTGATCAAAAGATTTTATTAGGCCGAGGCACTTTTAAAGGTACAGAAGTAATTCTGGCAAGAAGAGTTTTATTCTGGGACACGGAGAAGCAGCGGCATTTTGAATTTGTTACCAATCATGAGCGATTTAGTCCTTCTAATATAGCTGGATTGTACAAAAAAAGGTGGCAAATAGAGACTACCTTTAAAAGCATAAAACAAAATTATCAGTTAAAGTATTTTTTGGGTGATTCTGAAAATGCAATAAGGATACAAATCTGGTGCTCTCTAATTGCTGACTTACTTATAAAAGTAGTCAAGAAATCAGTAAAAAAAAGAATATGGTCACTCTCTAATCTTAGCTCTATGATTCGAATGCATTTGGCCACGTATATCGATATATGGCAATTTTTAACCTCTCCTGAAAAAGCTCTGCGACGAAACAAAGATCATCAAGCCAAACAAATACTTCTTTTCGAAGATTCGTGATTTTAACAAGGGCTTACTTTCTTCTATTCAACAACCCTCAATTGGAAATCAGATAGTTCAACTATCAGAACAACCGACTTTTGTTTTAACCGGACAACAGTGAATGCCAATTATACAAATTATATGTTTAAACATTATAAAATCACTGTAAAATCTTTGTAATTATTGTAATTTAGCAGTAAAGACACACTTATTCACCCGATTGATCTATTTTCGGGCCTATTGGTAATATACAATGAACAAGGAATCAGCTGAAAAAAAAATCATAGAACTTACTGCTGCGATAAATGAACATAATTTCAAGTATTATGTATTAGCTGAACCTGAAATTTCGGACAGAGATTTTGATATGCTTTTAGACGAATTAATCACACTTGAGAAACAATTTCCGGACTTACAACTTTCCGATTCACCCACTCAGCGGGTTGGAGGAACCATTACGAAAGATTTTAAAACTGTTAAACATAAGTATCCCATGCTTTCACTGGGAAATACCTATTCGGAACAGGATTTACGGGAATTCCATGAGCGTATTGAAAAGACTTTGGCCGGGGAGTCGCTGGAGTATGTTTGTGAACTAAAATTTGATGGTGTGGCCATTGGCCTTACCTATTCTAAAGGTAAACTGGTACAAGCCTTAACACGGGGCGATGGTGTACAGGGAGATGACGTCACATCGAATGTAAAGACGATCAAATCAATTCCGCTAACATTAAGAGGGAATAATTACCCTGAAAATATCGAGATCAGAGGAGAGATTATTCTACCGCTAGCCATATTTAAAAAAATTAATGAAGAGCGGGTGGATATTGGAGAAACGCCTTTTGCCAATCCGCGAAATTCTGCTGCAGGTACTTTGAAATTGCAGGATAGTGCCGAAGTGGCAAGAAGAAAGCTGGATTGTTTTTTATATGCCGTTTATGGTGATCAGTTACCCTTTTCAACTCATGAAGAGTCATTACAAAAGGCAGCATCCTGGGGATTTAAAATTTCCGGAGACAGACGTGTTTGCAAAAGTATAGAGGAGGTGTTTCAATATATTACATATTGGGAAGCTGCCCGGGAAGAATTGCCTTTTGATATAGATGGCGTAGTATTGAAAGTGAATAGTTTCCGACAACAGGAAGAACTCGGTTTTACTGCTAAATCACCACGCTGGGCCATTGCTTACAAGTATAAAGCTCAATCTGTATCAACCCGGCTGCTCAGCATTAGTTACCAGGTGGGAAGAACCGGGGCTATCACTCCAGTTGCTAATCTCGAACCTGTACTTCTTGCCGGAACTACTGTGAAAAGGGCTTCTGTTCATAATGCAGATCAAATTGAAAAACTGAATTTGCATTATGAGGACATCGTTTTTGTGGAGAAGGGTGGTGAAATTATCCCAAAGATTACCGGAGTTGATATTTCAAAAAGAAAAGAGGGTGCGAAACCCGTGAGATTTATAGAAGAATGTGTTGAATGCGGAACTAAGCTTATTCGCAAAGACGGGGAAGCCCAGCATTATTGCCCGAACGAAAGTGGTTGTCCGCCACAAATTAGAGGGAGAATAGAACATTTTACTTCCAGAAAAGCAATGAACATTGAAGGACTCGGTTCTGAGACTATTGATTTGTTTGTTGCAAAAGGCTTATTGAAAGATGTTGCCGATATCTATTCACTGACGGCGCAGGCTATTATGAAACTGGATAGATTTAAAGAGAAATCTGCAGGAAATATTATTGATGGGATCAACAAGTCAAAAGCTGTTCCATTTGGCAGAGTATTATTCGCTATCGGAATTCGATTTGTAGGCGATACTGTTGCAAAGAAGCTGGCACTTCATTTTCACAATATGGATGCTATAGCTCATGCCACATCGTTTCAATTGATGGAGGCTCCTGAAGTGGGAGAAAAAATAGCAGCAAGTATATTGGAATATTTTGCAGACGAAAAGAACAGAACAATAATCAATCGGCTTAAAAATGCCGGATTAAGATTTGAAATTTCCGAAAGCGAACAAACCCTTAAAGTGAGTGAAATCTTAAAAGGATTAACTGTTGTTATTACCGGTACTTTCGAAAAGCATTCCAGAGAAGATTATAAGCGCATAATTGAAGAAAATGCCGGAAAAGTTGGTTCAGGTGTGACTAAGAAGACGTCCATTTTACTTGCCGGTAGTGATTGTGGTCCGAGTAAATTGGAAAAGGCAACTGAACTTGGCGTGAAAATATTGAATGAAGAGGCCTTTATGGAGTTGATTGGAATGTCCGGGAATTAGCGCTATTCATGGTTTTTTTGATGATATAGAATAAGTTAACTTTTAATGAAAGTATAAGTAGCAGCGTTTATTCACTTTTATAAATGATTTATGCCACGTCTAAATACAGGTTTATAATTTGCTGGTTCAATTTATAGCTATTTCCCATGTTATTATTAAATTATTAATTTTATACCCTAAAGACGTAAAAATGAAGAAATCATTCCGTCAGAAAATTGGCCGGTATTTGTTTCTGAGGGAGTATAGAAGCGATCGTCATAACAGACGTTTGGTTTCTTTTGAAGAAGCAAAGTCTATCGGCATTTTGTATGATTCAACCAATGAAAAACATTTTGAGTTGGTAAGGAAGTATGTAAAGATGATGAGAGAGCAGGATCATAAAGAAGTGCTCGCACTAGGGTACTTTGATGATAAGGAGTTGCCACCGATGCGATTTTCAAAATTAGGTCTTGATTTTTTTACCCGGAAAGACCTTAATTGGTATTATAAACCCATTGCTCCTGTTGTTAAAAATTTTGTTCATCGTGAATTTGATATTTTAATCGATCTACATACAGGAAATAGTATCCCTTTCAGATATATAGTTGCCAGCTCCAATGCCGGATTTAAAATAGGAAAGTACGATCGCCTGGCTGTTCCGTTTTATGATTTTATGCTGAGTGTTTCAGATACATTAACATTTTCTCAATTTGTTGAACAGGTAAATCATTATTTAAAATCCTTTAATTATGAATCAGCTCATTAAAAAACTTACCGGGACGGGCGTTGCAATTGTTACTCCATTTCATAAAAATGGCAGCGTTGATTTTAAATCACTCTCCCGCTTGGTTGAACATATCATCAAAGGTAAATGTGAATACCTCGTTCCACTGGGAACCACGGGTGAAAGTGTGACATTGAATATGAATGAGAAGAAGGCTGTTGTTGATTGTGTTTTGGAAACAAATGCGAACCGTTTGCCGGTTGTTCTCGGTCTTGGTGGAAATAACACACAAGAAATACTTGAAAAAATCAGGCAATCTGACTTTGAAGGAATTTCAGCAATCCTTTCCGTTTCTCCCTACTATAATAAGCCATCTCAAAAGGGCATTGTCCAACATTATAAGGTAATTGCTGAAGAAGCTCCTGTTCCGGTAATTATTTACAATGTGCCCGGTCGTACAGGCTCCAATATTTTGGCCGAAACAACGCTGGAAATAGCCGGATCTCAATCTAATATTATTGGAGTAAAAGAGGCGAGTGGAAATGTTGAACAAATTATGTCTATTATCCGTCAAAGATCTAATGGCTTTTTGGTGATTTCCGGGGATGATGGTCTCACCCTTCCTCTTCTGGCGGCTGGTGCAGATGGGGTGATTTCTGTAGTTGCAAATGCCTATCCGAAGCAAACCTCCGAAATGGTTCGTAATGCGTTAAAGTTTGAGATGAAAAGAGCACAACAATTGCACTATGATTTATTACCATTAATACCATTGCTGTTTGCTGAAGGAAGCCCTGCAGGTATTAAATATGTTCTCAAGCAATTGGAGATCACAGACGATTTTGTTCGATTGCCTTTGGTCGGTATTTCAAAGCAATTGGAACAAAAGATTAGCCGTTGTATGGAAGAAATTTAGTATTTTGATTGCAAATCGAATTTTTGATATTTGTTTCAGAATAACTTAACAACATCCCATCTCGTTTTTTTTACACTTTATTGATTATTTCATTGGATTTTCTGTAAGTATTCAGAGATTTAAACCTACATTTGAATACCAAAAATCCCAAAACAATTATGAATAAAGTATACAGTTTAATGCTATTGTTATTTCTTCAAACTATTGCGACGGCTCAGTTTAACTTAAATTTGAAAGGTCATCTCCCCTATCCTTCAAATACTTGTGCCGGTATTTGGCATTATGTTGATTCGCTGGGTAATGAATATGCATTGGTAGGTGTGAATGATCGTCTTGCTATTGTCGATGTAACCGTTGCGACAAACCCAATTGAGATTCTATCTGTTCCTGCTCTGCCCGGTCAGTCCAGTTTATGGAGAGAAGTGAAAACAGCCGGAAAGTATGCCTATGCAGTGAGTGAAGGTGGTGGTGGTGTGATGATCATTGACCTTAGTTATCTCCCGGATTCTGTCCCGTCTAAACATTATTATGGAGATGGTTTAATAAACAACCAGCTGGGCACAGCTCATACGATTGCGGTCACTGACGGATATGCGTATGTCTTCGGCACTGGTGGCGGCCTTGCTGCCGGTGGTGCTGTTATCCTTGACCTTGCTGATCCCTGGAATCCGGTTTACGTCGGACAGTATAATCTGAATTATATTCATGACGGCTACATCAGAGGAGATACCTTGTGGGCAGGTGAGATTTATGCCGGATTGTTCAGTGTCGTAGACATCTCTGATAAAACAAATCCCGTATTGCTGGCCACTCAAAGTACTCCCGGTCAGTTTTGTCATAATACATGGCTTTCAGATAATTCTCAGTTCTTGTTTACTACTGATGAATTGCCCAATAAACCATTGGGATCCTTTGATGTGAGTAATCTTGGAAATATAAAATTGGTGGATGAATATTTTACTGATAGTATGCCTGCCAGTGAAGTTCATAATGTGAGAGTGTTGAATGATTTTTTAATCAATCCAAGTTATGGAAGTCAACTTACCATTTGTGATGCGGCAAGACCCGATAATATCATAGAAATTGCCTCTTATCCAACCGGTAGTTATTTATGCTGGGATGCCTCCCCCTATCTGCCCAGTGGTAATATCATAGTCGCAGATGTGGATGGCGGTGTTTATGTTTTAGAGCCCAATTATGTACGCGCCTGCTACCTGGAAGGGAATGTTACGGATTCTATTACCGGCTTGCCCTTATCGAATGTCAATGTAAGCATCCTTCCAACTGATAAAAAAAGCAAAACGAATTTATCAGGAGACTTTAAAACAGGACTGGCCAGCGCCGGTACATTTGATATAGAATTCAGAAAACCGGGCTATATCACAAAAACACTTCAGGGTGTAGTATTAACCAATGGACAATTGACTTTGTTGAACGTAGTTCTTTCTCCATTCGTACTTTTAGGAACTGTCACAGAACAAGGAAGCGGGAATCCTATTCCCGGTGCTTCAGTATTTGCAAATGACGGTGACAACACTGCATTTACAATCGCGGATGGTTCCGGAAATTTCAGCTTCACTACGTTAAGTTCAGGGATGATGGATATTACGGCCACAAGTTGGGGGCATAATTCATTTTGCCAGAGTGTTTTTGTAGACGGTCAGGCGCCTGTAGTTTTATCTTTAAGTTCAGGTTACTATGATGATTTTATCACTGATCTGGGATGGACGGTAAATTCAACCGTGTCAAATGGTGATTGGGAAAGAGGAATTCCTGTAGCGACAAGTTTGGGTGCGATACCCTTAAATCCGGGATTTGATGTTTCAAACGATTGTGGAGAATTTGCATTTGTAACAGGTAACGGAGGTGGTTCACCCAGCAATGATAACGTAGACGATGGCTATACAGAATTAGTTTCTCCTTTTTTTGATCTAAGTACTTATGCTGATCCATATATTAACTATTCACGATGGTTTGCTTGTCCTCCAAGTGTACCCCTGGCTTCCAGAGATACTATGTTTATTTCTCTTGAAAATGGTGTTGCATCCGTACAACTTGAATCAGTCAGTTTTTCCAATCCCGGTGTGGGTACATGGGTGAATAGTAGTTTCCGGGTGTTAAATTTCATTACGCCGGGAACTACAATGAAACTACGGGTATACATTTCGGATAAGGCAGCTTCAGGAAATTATCTCGAAGGTGGTTTTGATAAGTTCTCTGTAACAGAGGGCACCCAGTCATTGAATGAAGTGAAAAGCGGTAGTCTCTTTAGCATCTATCCTAATCCGGGTAATGGTGCATTTCGAATTCGCTTGAAAGAAGATTTAAATGGCAGAAATCCCGAAATCAGGATTCTGGACATTACCGGACGTGTCTTATATGCCGGACAATTATCTTCTGATGGAGCTTTCGGCTATGGCACTGAAAATCTGGCACAAGGCGTCTATCTTGTCTCCATCATGAGTGAGGGTAAACTTCTGGATGCCATTCGTTATATCAAAAGTCGTTAATTTCAAATCAGATTTTGAAGATAGATGGTCTTGCAAAACATGATTTGAATAATTGAATAAAAATCAACACCTTTTATCGGGAAATCGTATTGAAATCCACGGTAGACCGCTTCAATTAGAAACCGGAAGAGCATTTTGCTTTTCCGGTTTCTAATTCAAATAGCATTTGTACCTTTGTAGATTACAAGATGGAAATGCGAAAAAACTACATTCTGACTGTGCTCTTTTATCTGATGTTTCCTGTTTATGTTTTTTCGCAATCCCGACCGGTTGGAATTAAAGCTCAAGTGTTGGAGCGATTTGAATATCCGCTGTATCAAGAGACATTTGACTCCTCTGCTACGGAGTGGGCGATAGTTTCAAACAGTGAAAATATGCTCATTATGCAGGAGGGCGAATATATACTTCAGCGTAAATCAAAGCTCTCTCCTTTTGCAGTAATCGGTGAATTTGACCAACCTTTTTCAAATTTCAGATTTGTAACTTCATTGAAGCTGGTCAAGAGTAATGATCAGGATGGTAGTATTGGTTGTGTTTTTATGGCACAACCCGGTGGAAAGGGAGGATTTATTTTTGAAATCAACCAACAACAACAATATCGTCTTAGACAGATTAGTGGAAGCGGGTACGAATATCTCACAGGAAATCCAAAAGATGGCGGATGGTCTAAAACAAGTCTGTTGAAACCCATAAACATGGCAAATCTCTTTGAAGTCAGAACTTTTGATAAAAAGTATGATCTCTATCTGAACAATAATATTTTGTTAAGCTTTTCTGAGATAGCATATAATGAAGGGAACCTCGGATTCATAATCGGTCCGGGTGCGATGGGAAAAATTGATTTCGTCTATATTTTTACTAACGATAAAAATTTGGCTGAGGCACAACAGGAAGGGAAAACGAAGGAGGACAATTCCAATGAGAATGATCTTATCGCGCTTGCAGAATCCATTATTGATTTGAAATCGCAACTCAATAAACTGCAGGAGGAGAACAGTGATTTGAGGGAAAGGATGGATTCGTTTAAAGGCATGGAGATGGAGCAAATTAAGATGAAAGCAGGTTATGAAACCCGGGTGGCACAGCTTGAAAAAAAGATAAAACAAAAGGATGCAAGTTTTGATTCCCTCCAACTTATAAATGCTGATTTGAATAAGTACAAGGAAATGGTGAAAGGCAATGAAAGTGGTGATGTCGTTATTTCATTGTCAAAAAATCTGAAGGCTGAGAAATTGAGAGCTGATGAATTAACAAAACAAAATACTTCCTTAAAAGACTCGATTCGAACTTTGAATGCAATCATCAAAAACGAGCCCATAGGAAAGTCAAAGACTGACAATAAGAATAGTTCTAAGCCGGTTGAAGATAAAAATATATTCGTTTTGCCTAAAGAAAATTAATTTCTTTTCATTACCTATTATCTCATAAACTCACACGTAATGTCAACACAGGGAGAAGTTCGAAAGATTACCACGCATACTTTATTGGAAATGAAAAGACATGGTGAGCCGATAGCCATGCTTACGGCCTATGACTTCAGTATGGCTAAAATCATTGATGCAGCGGGAATGGATGTCATCCTTGTTGGAGATTCTGCCAGTAATGTCATGGCCGGACATGAAACTACGCTGCCCATTACTTTAGAGCAGATGATTTATCACGCGGCATCTGTTGTAAGAGCAGTTCGTCGCTCTTTGGTAGTGGTGGATCTTCCATTTGGTTCTTACCAGGGTAATTCTAAGGAAGCTTTAAATTCCGCCATACGTATCATGAAAGAAACCGGAGCTCATGCTGTCAAGCTGGAGGGTGGTCGTGAGGTAAAAGAGGCGATAGAGCGGATTGTATCTGCAGGTGTTCCTGTCATGGGCCATCTGGGACTTACACCACAGTCGATATATAAATTTGGAACGTATGTAGTGAGGGCCAAAGAAGAGGGAGAAGCAACGCGTTTGAGAGAAGATGCCGTGTTGCTGGAAAGTATCGGTTGTTTCTCTATTGTTCTTGAGAAAATTCCTGCTAAGCTGGCAAGAGAGGTTTCTCAAAGTATAAAGATTCCTACCATTGGAATTGGTGCTGGTCCCGGAACCGATGGACAGGTATTGGTATTGCACGATATGCTGGGGATAAATAAGGAGTTTAATCCCCGTTTTCTGAGAAGATATATGAACCTCTTTGATGACATAAAACACTCCGTAGAGCATTATATCACCGACGTAAAATCCAAAGATTTTCCGAGCGAACTGGAACAGTACTAATTGATAGGATGTGGATTTTCCTGAAGTACTTTATGAAGATAATCATATCATCGCCATCAATAAAATGGTCGGTGAAATTGTGCAGGGCGATAAAACCGGTGATGTACCTTTAAGTGAAAAGGTCAAAGAATATATTAAGGAGAAATTCAACAAGCCCGGAGCTGTATTTTTAGGAGTAATTCATCGTATAGACCGCCCGGTTAGTGGTATTGTACTCTTCGCACGAACTTCGAAAGCATTGGAGCGGATGAACAAACTTTTCAGAGAAAAGGAAATTAAAAAAACGTACTGGGCTGTAGTTAAAAACAAGCCGGTAAAAGACGCAGATTCGTTGACTCGTTTTTTAATTAAAAATGAGAAATTGAATAAAAGTTTTTCTTCCCTGCAGCCAAAGAAAGATGCTTTGGAAAGCACGCTGGATTACCGGCTACTTTCCTCCTCTGATACCTACCACCTGTTGGAGATTCATCCACATACCGGTCGTCATCACCAGATTCGTGTCATGTTGGCAGATATTGGTTGTCCGATAAAGGGAGATTTGAAATACGGATTTAACCGCAGTAATCCTGACGGCTCGATTCACCTTCATGCAAGGGCTATTCACTTCACCCATCCCGTTTCCGGCGAACCCATCGAAATAATCGCACCTCCTCCTCAAAATGACCCTTTGTGGAAGTACTTTTCTGCTCATCTTAATACTAATCTTAGCTAAGCGTTTTCTGCTGCCGGCTACCCTCCGGCTCGGCCGTCGCAGGCTAGACTCTTGCTATGCTTTGAGAACTTTCGCTCGCGATGAGGAGCAACGCCTCTCCACTTTGGGCTTTCGTTTTCTCATATCATTCGTTATCCAATGCCCACCAACCTCCCCCCCCGGGGGGCGAAACTCCCCCCCTTTTGTTTTTGTTCGGTCAATATTCAACCCGGCTTTCGCGCCGGCAGACGCTCCGTCCCGTGTAGGTCCCGTTTTGATCACACAGGGACCCCCTCCCCAAGCAGTAGGCACTACTAAACTGTTCCGCTTCCCACAGTCGAGCGAAGCGATCCCCCCGGAGAGCGCAGCGAACGATCCACCCAGCGTCTCGTCAGATTCAAATCGTCGCAGACGAATTGAGTAATGACAAGACGTTCTTCAAAATGGAATAATTCTTGCTACCTTTGCAAAAGTTCTTAATATATGGGGTCGACAGGAATCGACAGGAGGAGTAATAAGCAGGTAAGCATGCAGGGCGTTGGAAGCAGTCCCTTAAAACGCAACTTTCGATCGTCTAACTGGCGAAAACAATTATGCGCTTGCTGCCTAATCTACCAAGTAGATTAGCTTAATCTACGGCTCCAGGAGCCGGGACGAGCTGCTCTACCACTGCCTCCCGCCTGCCGGGCGGAGGAACAGGGCATCACAATGGCAGGCTGGTCTTATCGGAGTTCTGACTGTTTGACGAGATAAAAGAACTAAGTAGAGTAATGGTTTGTAACTCACCGACCACTCTCCCTACAATTCAAGTAGCTACTAAGCATGTAGAAAACTTGTTGATTCCCTGGCTGGACGTGGGTTCAAATCCCACCGACTCCACCTTCGCCCTCCGAAGCTTTAGCGTTGGAGGGCTTTTCTTTTCTTAATAAAACTGGTAGTAGTCTCAAATTTTAAATGTGTTATAATTTCTAGACAACGCTAAAGCTTCGTCGGGCTACGGTGGACGCGGTCCACAATGAATAAACTTGATAACTGCAAATAGTAATCTATAAAAGAAGGTTCAATAAGTATATAGGGCATCGCCCTCCGAAGCTTTAGCGAAGGAGGGGCTACGGTGGACGCGGTCCACAATGAATAAACTTGATAACTGCAAATCGTAATCTATAAAAGAAGGTTCAATAAGTATTTAGGGCAGCGCCCTCCGAAGCTTTAGCGAAGGAGGGGCTACGGTGGACGCGGTCCACAATGAATAAACTTGATAACTGCAAATCGTAATCTATAAAAGAAGGTTCAATAAGTATATAGGGCATCGCCCTCCGAAGCTTTAGCGAAGGAGGGGCTACGGTGGACGCGGTCCACAATGAATAAACTTGATAACTGCAAATCGTAATCTATAAAAGAAGGTTCAATAAGTATTTAGGGGAATAAACTTGATAGCTGCAAATAGTAATCTATAAAAGAAGGTTCAATAAGTATTTAGGGCATCGCCCTCCGAAGCTTTAGCGAAGGAGGGGCTACGGTGGACGCGGTCCACATGCTAAAGATATTGATCATTCTACACCAGAAGTTTCAATATTTAATAAAATTGTGACCTTCGAAGTTTAATTATGAATTGAGTAAAATTGTTTTAAAATAAAAATATTTTTATGTGGAAAGTTTATCTTTTGAAGTGCCATGACGGTACTTTTTACACCGGTTGTACTTCAGATTTAGAGAAGCGATTGGAGGAGCATGATCTTGGTGAAGTGAAATATACATCCACCCGGTTGCCTCTGGAACTCGAAACGTATATTGCTTTCAAAAGCAAATACACCGCCTTTGAATTCGAGAAGTACCTTAAATCCGGGTCAGGAATAGCATTCGCTAAAAAACGTCTTCGCCCTCCGAAGCATTAGCGAAGGATGTCTTCGTCCTTCGAAGCTTTAGCGAAGGAGAATATTTTATTTTTTGTTAGTGGTATTCTTAATAAATGATTGGTGATAAGTGCCGGTGTCGCTTTACATTGTACTGCAATATTTTTGTAAAGCTCTTTGCGAATGGGAATCACCTTGCCCCAATCCCCTGTTTTTGAAGATTCAATATTCGAAAATTGCATTACTGTATATTTTTTAATTGCCAATGAAAGTTGAGCCTTGTGCTGCTTTTACGAATGTGAAAAGGTTTCAATTTAGACAATTAGAAAAATATATTTTGTTTATAAAATGGATTTTAAACTAATTTTTTCTTTTCCTTACATATAAATTACAATGTAAGAAAGTTTAATAATTATTTTCTTGTAATTAAGGTATGGACACATATTTGTTTTTACTAAATTATGCAATTAGTCATTCAGCAACTAAACCCATTGAAATTGTACGGGCTTTTACTAGGGCTGCTGTTTTCACCATGTTTTTTACCTGCTCAGGTTACTATTTTAGAACAAACCTACGGCTCCGGTTCCAGTTTCAGTTATACAGGTCAGAGTGGTACTAACCGTTTACTCGTAATAATTATTACAGCTGAATTCAACGGTCTTGATGACGTGACTTCGGTTACCTGGGGTGATAAAACACTTACCAAAATCACATCTGTAATCATGGGTACATCGGTAAGGAATTTCAATGCTGCGTTTTACTTAAAGGAAAGCAATATCAGCAGTCATACAGGAGACAATATTACCATTTCTACAAGTTCCGGCGGATCAAATGTCCGTTCCATTTCCGGACAAATTATTTTATTATCAGGAGTTTTACAGTCAACACCTGTTTCTGAATTTACCAGTGCTACAGCTTCTTCTGCAACTGTAGTGTCTCTGGCCTCATCAATAAGTTCTGATAATAAGGACATGATCATTGCCTCGGTCTCAACCAACAGAAATAATGTAACTTTTACCTCCGGTGGAACCGGATTTACCGAGCTGGCAGATTTACAATTTTCTCAGCATTGTTATGCCGTTTCCTATCGTCTGGCAGGGGCTTCTCCAACTACTTCTGATCCCACCTTTACCTCAACTGCAAGTGCAGCCAGACTCGTAATGGTGGCCTTTGAAGTGAATTCAACTTATGATCCTTTGCCTGTTGATTTCCTCGACTTTTCAATAAAAAGAGATGCAAATCAGCTTAAGGCCATTTGGCGTGTTTCGGCTGAGAATCAAAATCATTTTTTTACCTTAGAAGTTTCAGAGAACGCTCAGGACTGGATCTGGCTGGATAATATAAGTTCTTTAGGAGAAACGAATCAGTTGCGAGAATATAGCTATGTGTTCGCACCAAACAAAAAGTACCACTATGTCCGCTTGTCACAAACTGATTACGATGGAACCAATACCTTGCTTGCACTCGCCGCTATTGCTAAACAAGTAAATTCAATTCCCGTCCTTACTGATATTTTTCAGACCTTAACGAACTGCCTGGCGAAGGATTTAAATGGTAAATTGTTGTCTGCTTGTGAAGATTGCATTCCTTCTGATTTTTTGAAAGAAACGTATTTACAAAGTCCAATGGTGTTCCTTGAGATAAGTAACGAAGCGGGCTTTCTTTTTAAAGGAATCGTGGCCAGAAAGGATTTATGATTATTTCAGATTTGTAAGGATTTAGTGAATTAAGATATTTTGCTGAGTGATTATTGCGGTTTCACTTCAGAAAGCCAAATTACATATTTATACCTGCTATTGGTTGTTTTAGATGATCCATCAAATTTCTATTTATGGTTTTTATTATCTTCATCCTTTGTAAAAAATAAACATATGGAACTACTTATCTCTCATCTTTCAAAAACCTATCCCAATGGTGTGAAAGCCTTGCAGGATATTAATCTCACAATACCCAAAGGAATGTACGGACTTCTCGGGCCGAATGGTGCAGGAAAATCTACCTTGATGCGCACCATTGCCACTTTGCAGGAACCCGATTCCGGTTCTATTTTACTGGGTGATCTGGATGTGCTCAAGGATAAACTGGAGTTGCGTAAAATATTGGGTTATCTCCCTCAAGAGTTTGGAGTTTATCCAAAGGTTTCTGCCTATGATATGCTGGATCATATAGCCATTTTAAAGGGTATAGATAAACAACGGAAAGTAGTAGTTGAGGACTTGCTGAAGCGTGTAAATCTTTGGGATGTTCGTAAGAAGGCGCTCGGCGGTTTTTCGGGTGGTATGAAGCAACGGTTTGGTATCGCTCAAGCCCTATTGGGCGATCCGAAATTGATTATTGTGGATGAACCTACGGCAGGCTTAGATCCCGGTGAGCGCAATAGATTCTATAATCTACTCTCTGAAATCGGCGAACAGGTTATTGTGATTCTTTCTACGCATATCGTGGAAGACGTGAAAGAGTTGTGTAGTCAGATGGCCATTATTGATAAAGGGAGGGTCTTGTATGCCGGAAGTCCTGACAATGCGTTGCATGCAGTAGAAGGAAAAATTTGGAAGAAGCAGGTGCCCAAGCAGGAAGTTCCTGAGTTTTCGGATACGCACCCCGTAATATCTACACGGATGGTGGCCGGAAAACCTATGGTGCATGTGTTTAGTAATAGCTCTCCGGGCTCCGGTTTTGATCCGGTTCAGGCAGATCTGGAAGATGTGTTCTTCACCCATATTAAAGGTTTTCAAACTTCAACGATCTAATCTTAAAAGATGATGTTCCTTCATATTCTAAAATTTGAATTGCGCTATTGGCTGCGTCAGCCTATTGTTTATATCTTCTTCCTGATAAATGCCCTGCTTATTTTTGGTGCCAGTTCCAGTGAATCCATCACCGTTGGACAACGTGTGGGTAATGTGCACAAGAATGCACCTTATGTTGTAGAGAATTTTTATGCGGTCATGTCATTGATCGCCTTATTGATGGTTACAGCATTCCTGAACAGTGCAGCCGCTCGCGATTTTAGTGAAAAAACAAGTCAGATTTTTTTTACTACTCCCATTAAAAAGAGAGATTTTCTTTTCGGGAGATTTTTTGGTGCAATAATTATCAGCATTATTCCATTTCTCGGTGTCTCCGTAGGAAATCTTATTGGAACCGCTATGCCCTGGCTGGATGATGAATTGACAGGACCTACCTTTTGGAGCGGACATTTTCATGGGATCATGGTTTTTGCGATTCCTAATTTACTGTTTGCCGGTGCAATCATTTTTTCTATCGCTGCCCTCACCAGAAACACGATCTTATCATTTGTTGGTAGCATAGGCTTGCTTGTCGGATACATCATTTCTCAAAATATGATTCGGGACATCGATAGCGAAGTTCTCGGAGCCATGTTGGATCCTTTTGGGATGAGAACATTTTCAGTGGCTACTAAATACTGGACAGTGGATGATAGAAATACCATGTCTATGGGTTTTGAAGGATTGCTATTGATGAATCGATTAATATGGATGAGTGTGGGGTTGCTTGTTATGGTATTTACTTATTATAGATTCAGTTTTTCAGAGAAGGCGGGTAGCTCGAAGAAGGCTGCTAAAGTTGATGCCACTCTTCCTCTTTCATCTGCACGTACATGGGAACCTCTCCTTTCCGTTCAACCGACGTTCAGTACCGGAATTTCTATTCGTCAATTATTAAGTCAGATCCGGCTGGAAACGATTTCTATTTTGAAGAATACAGCCTTTCTGGTGATTATGCTTTTGGAGCAGTGAATTTAATCAGCTCTATGTCATTCGCCACCTCGCAAGGTTATGGATTAACCGCATTCCCTGTAACCTATCAGGTCATTGATGTGATTGAGGGATCCTTTTTTATTTTTCTATTGGCCGTAGTAACTTTTTATACCGGCTCTATCGTATGGAAAGAAAGGGACAGCAAGGTGAATGACATTTATGATGCACTCCCCTACTCCGACTGGATTCCTCTTATCTCGAAGACCGTTGCCTTGTGGCTTGTTATTGAAACTTTAATAATTATTGGCTGTCTGATTGGAATTAGTACTCAGTTGATCCATGGCTTTGATGATATCAGATTAAGTGTGTATTTCACTAAATTGATATTTGTAAATGGAATTAATTTTCTGGCATTTATTTCTCTCTCCGTGTTTTTTCATATTATGGTGAACAATAAATACCTGGGTTACTTTTTATTTATCGCATTTATTATTGCCAATAACTTTGTTTGGCCTGCTTTAGATGTGGAATCTAATCTTATTCAATATGGATCAAGTCCTGAATTAATTTATTCGGATATGTATGCTTTTGGTCCTTTTTTAAAGGGCAAGCTTGCATTTGAAGTGTATTGGCTTTTCTTTAGTTTAGTGTTGCTGGTTGTCGGATTGTTATACTGGCAGCGAGGCAGGGAACTGAGCTTTAAAGTGCGTACGAAAATGGCAAGGCATCGTTTTCTGAAACTTCGTCCGGTATTTTATACCGTACTGACGCTATGGGTTGTGTTTGGAGCCTTTCTTTTTTACAATACCAAGGTGCTTAATACCTACGTCACAGCTAAGAAGATTGAAAAACTTCAATCGGAGTATGAAAAAATGTACAAAAAATATGAACATGTTGCACAGCCACGCATCATTGCAATAGAATATACTATCGATTTATTTCCCGCCGAAAGAAGACTGAGTGTTCAATCCATACAGTGGATCAAGAATAAGAGCAATAAGGCTATTGATTCCATCTTCTTTACCACACCGTCAGATTATAAATATACCATTTCTATTCCCGGTGCCAGATTGGTATTAAATGATACTATACGGGATTTTGAAATTTATGGTTTGAAAAAAGCATTGCTTCCCGGAGATAGCATGAAAATTAATATGTCTTCATTGTATCAGGCTAATGGTATAGAGAATGAAATCTCTAATACCTCTATCGTTGATAACGGATCTTTTTTTAATAATTCATCGTTTCTTCCCCAAATCGGTTATCAGTCACGGTATGAATTGCAGGATAAAGGAGACCGAAAGAAGCAGGACTTGAAACCGCGTGAAAGAATGCCTAAGCTCAGCAGGGATCCCAATTTGCGGATGAATACATATACCAGCAATAACTCAGATTGGGTAACTGTAAAAACCATTTTCAGTACCAGTGATGATCAGATTGCTATCGCGCCGGGCTCGTTGAAAAGACAATGGAAAAAGGAAGGTCGGGCTTATTTTGAGTATGAACTGGATCACCCTTCCTTGAATTTTTATTCGTTTCTCTCCGCCCGATTTGAAATACGAAAAAAGGTGCATAAAGGAATTCAACTGGAGGTGTATTATGATGCTGCTCACCCCTACAACGTTGATAAAATGTTGATGTCGATGGAAAAATCCATTGATTATTATACAGAACATTTTGGCCCATATAAACATAAGCAGGCCCGAATTATTGAATTCCCCCGCTATGCAAGTTTTGCTCAGGCCTTTCCGGGTACAATGCCCTACTCTGAGGCGATTGGGTTCATTGCAAATCTCGAAGACCCGGAGGATATCGATATGGTGACCTATGTGGTTGCTCATGAAATGGGTCATCAATGGTGGGCGCATCAGGTAATCGGTCCGGAGATGCAAGGTTCTACGTTGCTTTCTGAATCTATGTCTCAATATTCCGCGCTGATGGTAATGGAAAAAATGTACGGTAAGGAACAAATGCATAAGTTTCTTCGCTATGAGATGGACAGGTACCTGCGTTCAAGAGGATCGGAGAACGAGAAGGAGTGCCCGTTGATGGAGGTGGAAAATCAAGGGTATGTACATTATAACAAGGCGAGCGTGATCGTATATTATCTGAAGGAAATGATCGGTGATCAAAATGTCAATATCGCTTTAAAGAATCTTGTAGATAGTTTCGCATACAGGGAGCCTCCCTATCCGGGATCGTATGAGTTAGTGGAAAGACTGGAACGACAAACTCCTGATAGCCTTAAATATTTGATCACCGACTTATTTAAAAAAATGACCATCTTTCATAATCGTGTATTGGAAGCATCTTCTAAAAAAGTGAAGGATGGGTATGAAGTGAGCTTTAAGGTTACAGCCGATAAAATGTACGCAGACTCCAGCGGAAGAGAGAAATCAACTGCAATTCATGATTGGATTGAAGTGGGTGTTTTTGCTAAACCGGAAAAGGGAAAAAAATATGGTAAAGCACTTCGACTGGAAAAAGTACATTTCGATAAGAATGAAATGTCCTTCACTATGTTTACAAAAGAAGAACCCTATCAGGCAGGAATTGATCCTTATTATTATCTCGTTGACCGCGTTCCGGAGGATAATATGAAGAAGATTTCTGAGCTTTAAAGTCCGCTTATTTACTCAGTCGTTCACTCATGGCTTCTCCTGCAATCCAGCCGGAGGTCCAGGCATGTTGGAAATTGAATCCGCCGGTGATGGCATCAATGTCGATAATTTCACCTCCGAAGTATAATCCCGGAAAGCGGTTTGCTTCGTAGGTTTTAAAATTGATTTCTTCCAAAGCGACACCCCCGCAAGTAACAAATTCATCTTTAAAGGTGCTCTTTCCCTGTACAAGATATTGCCCGTGTAATAATTCAATCATTAACTGATTCAGATTCTTATTGGAGAGATCTGCCCAATTTAATTTTGAAGCGATACTTGCCCTTTGAAGTAAATAATTCCAATGGCGTTTCGATATCGCTGCGAAGGGTGAAAAAGTACTCACTTGCTTCTTCGATTCGGAATGTCTGATATGCTTTAGTTTTTCACTTAACGATGCATCGTCTTCTTCCGTTAAATACGAAACTGAAATCGGGAAATTATAATGGAGATCCTTCAGTATACGCGCACCCCATGCCGAAAGCTTAAGAATTGCCGGACCGCTCATTCCCCAATGGGTGAAGAGCAAGGGTCCCACAGCTTTCAGTTTTGTTCCGGGAATATGTATAGAAACATGTTCTACGCTGATGCCGGCTAATTCATAAAGAAATCGGTCCTTGATATTGAAGGTAAATAACGATGGAACCGGTTCCACTATTTTTAAACCGAGGGATTTCAATTGTTGCCATACCG